>RFPR01000122.1 GCA_009928265.1 Pseudomonadota bacterium
AGAAGAAGGCCTTCTTCTACATGAATCTTGCCAATCTCCCGGAGCTGGTTCGCACGGGGCGGATGGATTTCATGCTACTCCTGCCTGTCGACACCCAGTTCATCGTCTCGCTGAAGCAGTTCGGCATGGACAACGTGGTCAATGCGTTGGTCGGCGCGGGATTCGTCCTCTTTGCCCTCTGGAAGCTCACGGTGGTTCCAACAGCCGCCCAGATCCTCCTGTACGCCGCCGCCGTCTGCTGCGGCATCCTGATCCACTACGCAATCATGCTCACCTTCGCCGCGTCGAGCTTCTGGATGGTCCGTTCGCAGGGCTTGATCTACGGCTACTATAGCCTCTTCAACATCGGGCGCTACCCGGATACGATCTACCGGGGAGCCTTCAAGCTCGTCTTCAGTTGGATGATCCCGGTGATCATCGTGGCCAACATCCCGGCGCGTTTCCTGATCGATGCCGCCGAGAATCCCTGGCCTTCTCTCCTCCATTTGCTGGCCGCCACCGCGCTGATGGTGGGGGGCACACGCCTCCTTTGGAACTCCGCCCTCAGGCACTACTCCAGCGCCAGCTCGTAGGGTCGCGACATTTTTCACTTCAGCCTTTTCCGTTCTGCCATCAGGCTTGAAACGATGATTTCACACGCCCAACTCCATAGCCGCTCGCTGATCATCGGATGGGTCGCCCTGTTGATGGCCCTGGTGGTCTATTGTACGGGACTTGGCAGTGATCATCTGGCGACCAACGGCGACGAGTTGCTCTATGCACAGATTGCCAAGCTCACCGCGGCTTCCGGGGATCTTCTCCCCCTGATCTCCCCGGTGGAGCACCACGAAAACACCAAGCCACCGCTCCTGTTCTGGCAGGGAATTCTCTCCACCGGATGGGGAGCACACTGGAAGCTCGCACTGCTCCGGGCGCCGAATGTTCTCTACACGCTCCTCACCGCCGGTCTGCTCGTGCTGATCGGGCGCGTCCGCCTAAACAACACCATGCTCGGCCTGCAGGCCGCGTTGCTCTTTCTCTGTTTCTTCAGCACCTACCGCTACGGGCGCGTCTTCCTGACAAGTGCCCCGGAGACATTCTGGCTCTTCCTTCCCCTTGCCCTCCTGTTGCTCCACCGGGAGCCGCGTCTTCCCTCCGGAGCCCTCTGGCCTTGGATCTGGGGCGGCATGATCGGGATCGGCCTACTCTACAAATCCTTTGCTCTGCTTGTGCCCGTGATTTTGACCATGGCTGTCTGGCAGTTGAGAGCGCGTGGCTGGAAGATCCGCCCCTTCCTGATTGGAGATCTCTGGCGACTCACGCTGGTGGCCGTGGCGGCACTCCTGATTTTCGGAGCATGGTTCTGGCTCGATCCCGAACCGCTGAAGGTGCTCCGGGACTTTGTCCTGCGCGAGAATGCCGGGAAGTTCGACACCGGAGGCGGGAATTACTTGCTGAATCTGATCTGGGGGCAGTCGAGCCTCTGGCGGATCGTGGTGTCCTATCCCCTCAACGCGGGTCTTCTGGCACCGGCCGTGTTGGCGCTGGTCATCGATGCATGGCGCCGGCGTCATCATCTCGGTGCGCTCGAGGTCTTCCTATGGGTCTGGATGATCGTGCTGGCACTTTTCTTCTGCCCGCCCAACCAGCGTGACGAGCGCTACCTCTTGCCGGCCATGCCCGCCCTCGCCCTGCTGCTCGCCGTGCGACTCGGGCATCTTCCCCGTTGGGTGGTGCTCATCACGCCGGTGGCCTCCGGGATCATCATTGCGGGCCTGACAGGCCTGGCTCTGATGCTCTGGTATCATGCCGGTGCAGGACGCCTCTATCCGTACTGGACGCTACTTGTTCCCATCACCGGGCTTCTACTGGTCGTGGAGGCATGGATACGTCCTCACTACACGCGACCCCTCCTGCCTGTATCCGTGCTGCTGGTCTATTTCTGTTATGCGATCTTCCTTTTCCCGCTGGATCGGGGTCCCGGACTATTCCGCGGCGAAGGTGTCGAATCGGTCGCGGGTAACGAGGTTTGGGTGCCGGCAAATTTCAATGCACGCGAAGAAAGCTACGCCTTCCTTCTGCCGGGCGCGGTCGTCAGGCCGTACGATCACAAGGGACATCCGCCCGCGGATGCTTCCATGGTCGTGATCAGCACCAGGCTGGATCAGCCGGCACCCGAGGGGGTGATCCTGGCAAGGCGTCTGAACATGATCGATCGCTTTGACGCGGCGGAGACACGAGACATCCTGTTCGGAAATGTGCCGCGGAACCTCTTCCGCTGGGACTGGCTCGTCCAGCAGAACTGACCTTTCCTGTTCAGGAAAGCGGCCGGAGAATCAGGCCACCGCCTCCGTCGTCAGCGCGATCGTCACGCTGCTGCCCTGTAGCTTCTGCTCGATATCACGCCGGATCGTGTCGATGACCTGCTGGATCTCGGCCATCTTCTTCTCCGGATCAAATTCGAGGAAGATCTCCACATAGACCTGTGCACCCGAGCGGCGGGAGCGGATGCCGTGCAGTTCCTCGTAGTCATGGAAGTGACGTGCCAGCTCGGCGAGGATGACGATCTGACGCTCCTCCTCGAGGGTGCGGTCGAGCAGGTCGTAGAGGGAGCTGGAGAAGATGCCGAGGGTCGCGGAGAGAATCGAGAGGGCAATCACCATGGAAGCCGCGGGATCGATGTAATCCGACCAGCCGAAACCTGATAGGGCCATGCTTAGTCCGAGGGAGAGCAGGATGAAGGCGTTCCCGATGAAGCGCGTCAGGAAGAGCTTCGTCTGCGAATCCATGAGAGGCGAAGGAGCGGACTTGGAAAGACGGCGGTTCTTGATCCAGAGGCTGCCGTTGATGCCCAGGTAGACGACCTGTGAGCCGATACTGATCCAGAGTCCGATTCCCTGGATGTGACCAGGCACGATGATCGAGTGCACGGAATTGGCCGTGATGATCAGGAAGGAGAGAAGCATGACCAGCCCCACGAAGAGGCTGGAGATGTTCTCGAGTTTCCCGAGGCCGTATTCGAACTTCTTGCCGCCGCCCCGGTTAACCCTTCGGATGGCCAGCCAGGAGAGGGTGATCGCAATCAGCTCGATCGAGGTCTTGAGGAAATCCGCAAGAAGAACGCCCGAATTGGCGAGCAGGAACGCCGTCGTGGTCAGCAGGACGTCGAGAAGTCCCGCGAAAAAAAGGCCCCGCAGCGCTTTCTCACGCGAGAGACCATCCCCACCGATCACCGTGGTCATGGTTTGTTCTTGGACTGCTTGGCGCGGAGCAGCGCCTCCTCCAGCGAGGTCGCGATCTCGAGAAACTCTAAGAAATTGCTCACCTCAAATGTCTTGAGGATATGGTCGCCGGGGGAGCAGAAGATCATCCGGGCGTTGCGCTTCTTGGTCTTCTTCATGAAGACTAGGATGAGTCGCAGCCCCGCGCTGCTGATAAAGACGAGGTCCTTGAGATTGACCACAAGGAGGTCACCCTTCTCGATGATGTCGACGATCCGCTGCTCGGCCGCAGGTGAGGTCACCGAGTCGAGACGTCCTGCCAGATGCAGGATGTGCAGTCCATCCTCTTCCTGATGGATGATGTCGATGGTCGGTTCTTTGCTCATGCGATCAGTCAATCACCACCGTCCCCGAAGTCAACGAGGAGCATCTGCGGATCAGAAGGATTGCCGTTAGGATCAGGGAGACTGCTCCGTAGAAAGGATCCGCCAGTGTATTCCAGAAATTGGTCGACTCCTGGATACCCAGCACCCATCCCGCAAATGGAAAGAGCAGAATTACGCCAAAGCGGTTGCCCCTGAGCAGGAGCAGGGTGGCGGCCGTCGTGACAATCAGTGGAAGAACCGGACCCCAGCCCCAAGAGTAGGGATCGATGCCTGTCAGGCCCAGTCCCATGGGGTAGAGTACGAGGGTGGCGACCGCTCCGAAAAACCAGGCGGCGTTCCAGTCCTGCCGGCGGAACCATGCTTGGCCTGCGAGGCGTGAGGTGAGGGCAATAAGAAGCAAGAGGGTCAGGGTGACGCTTGGATTCGGTTCAAGGACGCGCAACCACGCCGCGATACTCCATCCCCCGATCGGAATGATAAACAGCACAAAGACTGCAAGTAGGACGGCCGCGATTTTCCGGCGGAGTCCGGGATGCGGATTTCTGCCGATGAACAGCAGGGCAAGCCCAGCCCATGGTGCAACCTCGGCGTAGAACTGATGGATGAGGAGGGAGCTCATGGTCTCAAGGGTCGAGGGAGTGCGCTGCCTGATCGTTCAACCATGCCTCGTTGAAGGTGATGAGGCGGAGTTCCCGGCTCTTCCATGTGTAGGCCAGATGGATCATTCCGTCCGAGGTGCGGAAGAGGTAGGGATAGGCGAAGGAAGCCCCCTCCTCATGCAGGAGTGAGACAAGCCTCGACCAGCTCCCGCCCCCATCGCGTGAAAGGGCCAGTGAT
Organism: Pseudomonadota bacterium; assembly: GCA_009928265.1. Taxonomy (GTDB): domain Bacteria; phylum Verrucomicrobiota; class Verrucomicrobiia; order Chthoniobacterales; family UBA6821; genus UBA6821. The sequence continues at coordinate 4,424 of RFPR01000122.1, forward strand.
AGATCGGAGCGATCTTTGGTGGAATCGTTGTAGGCAACCAGGATTCGGTTGTTTCCGAGAGGCAGACCCGAGATCCCGGCATCGGGATTTGGCAGCGTGGTCAGGGACGCGGGGGACCACTCCCTTCCTCCGTCATAGGTGCTGCTAAGCTGGATTTTTCGCGCCGTCGTGTAGTCGCGGAGTAGGACGAGTGCCGACTCCTCGCCGGTGGGAACAAGGGAGGGCTGGAAGACCGAGCACCCACCCGCGATCCGGCTTTTACGCCACACACCGTCTTTCGAGAGCCAGAGCAGTTCCGCGAATTTTCCGAGGAATTCCTGATAGATCGGCACGCACCACCCGCCGTCATGAAGTGGCACAGCACGGTTACGGACAAGTTCGCTGAAGTTGAAGAAGGGACTCAGCGTGAGGTGTTCCGCACGCGACCAGGTGAAGCCGCCATCCTTGGAGACACAGGAGTTGAGCTGGCTGCCAGACCACTTCCCCATCGCGATGGTGACAAAGAGTAGTCGCAGGGTTCCGTCCGAGTCAGCAATGAGAAGCGCATTCCCCAGCCCTTGGACGGGCCGGTCCAAGTCCTTTTCCGCCTGATCGCGCGTCATGATTGTGACGGGGTGAGTCCAGCGGCCGCCGGGCTCCCTCTGCGAGAAGTAGATTTTCACGTCGGGCCGGCATTCAGCGGTGCCGCCATACCAGACGCAGTGCAGAATGCCGTCGGGTGTCTGAGCAAGGGCTGCGACATGAACCATCGGCAACCCCTGATCCGGGTTGATGGCTTCGGTGAGAAAGACCGGTGAAACAGCCTTTTCCTGGGGAGATGAGGTCTCGGCAAACCGGTGTGGTAAGTCGGAGGGTAGAGAGCGGATCCCCACCCAGCAGAGCACCCAGAGGATGACGATCAGCAGGGCTCGGAGTGCGACCGGCATCGGGTAAGTCAGCCTTGCTGTTCCACCACCTTCACGAAGTATCCGTCGCTGTGAAGCCGCGTCCGGCCATGAAAGGTGTAGGTGACGCCCATTTCCGTAGGAGAGATCAGGGAGAGGAATTTCCGCCCGCTGGACGACTCATACAGGTAGTAGTCCTGATTCAGGCGGGTCTGGAAGTTGATCTGAAATCCCTCTACGAACTGGTTCCAGCGCTGTAGATCGACGAGCTCATTGTATTCCCTCTCCAGATCCTTGAGACGGCTCATGATCTTGTTGGAGAGACTGTGATTGCGGGCATCCTCGAAGCGCAGGAGATCCGGGACCTCGATCTTCGGCCCGGCGATCTCCATCAGGAAACTCTGTTCGTTGCGCCCCATCCCTCTGTTATCGCGGCTAGAGGCTCCCAACACAAGCGTTGCGGGTTGACGGAAGAGGCTGCGCCCCCAAGGGTGGATCCATGAGACGCACTCTCCTCCTGCTCCTGTTTCCCGTTCTGACTCTCCGGGCGGCTCCCACCGATCCGGTCGCCTCGTTTCAAGATGCCCTCGTAAGCACGGCCAAGATCGAGGGCCCTATACGCGGGAGCTGCACCGAGCAGGCCGGCATCCGGCGTTTTGAGGATTTTCTAGGGCACCTCGACGAGAAGACTGCACGGGAGGAGACCGAGAAGGTCTATGCTCCCGACGCCTACCTCAACGACACCCTCAAGACGATTCACGGGGCCCCGTCCATCCGGGACTATTTCATCAAGACGGCCAAGGGTCTCGATTCTATGACCGTGATCTTTGACGACCTGGCTGTCTCGGGTCGCAATTATTACTTCCGCTGGACCATGGACACCCGGATGAAAAAACTCGCTGCTGGCAAAACGGTGCGCACGATCGGTGTGACGCTCGTC
>RFPR01000123.1 GCA_009928265.1 Pseudomonadota bacterium
CCCCAGCCCCAGCCGTAGCGTTTGGCTGGGAACCAGATTTCTTTTCCGGAGGGCTCCTGCATCGGTCTCTAGGATTTCTTCCCAAGAACCTTCCAACTGGAATTCACAATGGCTTGGTTGAGAGCGGCGAGGGTCTTCTTGGTAAGCCCCTGAAGTTCCCTAGGGAGCTTTCCTCCTTTCAGAAAGAAATCCAGAGCTGCCAACAGGAGTCCCGGTTGTTCATCCTCGAAAATGGGGACTTCCTCGGGAAAGCGGGCATCAAGGATCCAGCAGGTTTCCTCATCCTGTTGAAGGAGTTCGAGAGCCCATTGTTGGATGGTGTCCAGAGGAGCACCTTTGTAGCGATCAGCGATCATTTCCAGGATCTGCTTCCGGTCAGGGATATTGAGCAGGAGGGCTAGGAAGAAGCGGAGATCGGAATCCGTGACCATGGCCCGCATCGCCACGATGGCGTCGCGACGAACGATCTCCTCCAGTGTGGGGAGCAACGGACGGGCTTTGGCCCCATGCCTCTTCACAAACGCAGCCCAAATCGCCTCCCAAGCGCCGAGGGAGCGTAGGTGGCCGATGCCGTTCTGCAGGATGAAGAAACCGCGTTCCAGATCGAGTTCACCGATCATGCGAAGCACCAGCTCCGGATAGGAGGGATCTCCGGTCTGCTCGAGCACGTCAAGGAGCTGCTTCCGGCGGAGCGTGAGGGTGTCATTCTGGATTGGATCCAGTGCCACATGGGGCGGAAGGTAAGTGAACTGCGGATCCGTTCCGGGATCGGAATGCGTCCGGACCACAATCGTCACGGAAGGGGTCTCGAGATGAAAGAGGGAATGGATGCAACCGCTTCCCGAGGCGATCGGAACCGTGGTTCCAGTCGGGAGAAGGGCGGTCTTGCGGAGCTTCAGATCCCCCGTGCGAAAACGGGCCGTGACGGGACGCGGTTTTAGAAAGTCATAGCGCGCGTGGAGACTCGATCCCGCCATCACATGGAAGGCACCGGAGAATCCGTGCTGGTGGATGTCGGTGGTGCCATCCATCCAAAAGAGGGCCTGGATATAGAACTTGGGATTGTCGTGAAGGATCAGCTCTGGTTGACCGAATCCCGAAGAGGACTGGTAGGGTTGCTCGTCGTTGAGCAGGAAATCGACCATTAGCTTCCCGAGATCGGCATGGCATGCGGGAGGTTTCTCACCCAAAGCCTTCACGGCAATCGCAGGAAACGCCTCGAGCGAAAAATCAATAGCCTTCCACCGCGCGTAGACCGTCTTGCCAAGTTCCGTGAAATAAGGATCCATCCGTCGACTTTTTCCCACACTCCTCTCTGGGACAAGAACCTTCGGCAGTCTAAGTCTTTAATCATAGAATTAATCCTTTACGGATTGGGTTCCTATTGTTTGATACTATCCAATATGGTTAAGTCATACATAAGAATAATATTCTGCATTTTGGCTTTGATATCATGTCCCGTATATGCTGGATGGTTTGGGCCTGATCATTTTTATCTGGCAAATAATCAAGCATATTGCAAAGGCAAACCTTATCTAGAAGGTAACTTCTATGTGTTTAGTTTGTGGCCTAGCGGCCGCGAGTTGAGGGTTAAAGCAACTAAAATCAACTCTATTTTAGACCTTGGAACAACTGAGTCAGTAGATAAATCCAAGTTTCGATAAATTATTATGACAAAGGAAGAAATAGTTAAAAAACTAAATGATGATTTTTCCTTATCTCCAAACGAGTTGGTTTTTTACAACCACGGAGAGGGAGCGCTTGTCAAATTTTCCTCCGGTATTGAATTGGGGTATCAGTAGGTGCCCTTACGGTGAGATTTTGGGAGCCGGGATTGCTTGGAATGATTACTCCTAAAACAGTTTTAAAAAAACCCATAACAGATTGGAGTAAAGGTTATTTAACTCCATCTCCTTGTGCTGCAATCTGGAAAGAGCAAGTTAGGAACTGCTTGCTAATTGGTTTAGTTGCAAGTTTGGCGAAAGTATCTTCATTATCTGAGCTACAAAAGATGCCCGTGTATAATATGGCCGTCGGCTTCGGTGCAAACTACTCAAATTTCAGTTTTGGTTTGTAAGTTAATTCTAAATCGAAGAAATAAATATATTTCCGTAGGTTTCTAAACCGTAGAGAACTCCTATCCTGCCATTACTAAGCTGTGTCTAAGGAAGTTCAGCTTCCCTTTGGATGCAGGGCTAGGCGTCGCGAGGGAAGGCGTAGTCTGCCTACGCCGACCAAGCAGCAACAACGCCCCTGCGCCGAAGGGAGCCCCGCGGTGCCGTTAGGTCGCGATCCCGTTCCCAATATAGGTTAGGGTGGAGACCTCCGCACGGACCGCTGACCTCCAGTAAAGGCCTGTCATTGTTCCGCCCGGTTTAGCCTCCGGTTTGATCACATCGGATCGGGAGCATACAGACCGAATCCCGAACACCGCAGGGCAAATTCAAAAGTGTTTCAGAACGTCAGCCTCGGATCTCAGCGCCAGCCGTTTCCCGAAGCCGGGTGACGATGCGGGCAACCGCTTCGTTCACCTCTTCTGTCGTCAAGGTTCGGTCGGCGAGCTGGAAAGTCAAGGCGACGGCGAGCGACTTTTTGCCAAGGAGAACCTTGACTCCTTCCGGATCACTGAAGATGTCGAAGGGGGTAATGCTGGAGAGCAACTCCTCCTTGGCTCCGAGGGCTGTCTGCTCTATCAGGGAATAAGGAGTCGCGGCATCGAGCAAGAGCGCCAAGTCACGACGAACTGCAGGGAATTTCGGAATCGCCCCAAAACTTTTGGGATCCTTGGAGAACCCGGTGCCGCTGGATGCCTGAATGGCGGCGAGATCAAGTTCGGCCACCACGATCTGCCCCTGATTGCCGCCGACCATCACCTCGCGTGTAGCGGCAGGGGAGAGGACTCCCAGTATACCAGCCGGTTTGCCACCCATCAGGATCTCAAGAGCCAAGGGCAACGACGCATGGGTCGCGGGACGGAAGGTGATCGGATCGAGAGGATTGCCAAGTCGGGCAATCACCCCCTTGAGATCAAAGAGATCGACAGAGCGCTCCGGCTCTCCGCGCCAATTTTCCAGCGCGGTGCGTCCCGTGATGACGAGTCCGAGTCGTGTGCTCTCCTCGGGCTGTTCCTGACGGTAGACTTTGCCGATCTCGAAGAGGCGAATCGCCTCGACACCATGACGCAGATTCCGCGAAACGGCCTCAAGGAGTCCGGGGATCAGGCTCGCACGCAGGGTGGAGTGCTCCTCACCCATCGGATTGCGCACAGTAACGATGCCACCCGTGGCATAGGAGGCCTGATCACGGCTTCCCGTAAGAGTTCCGCTGCGGGCCTCGTGGAATCCACTACCCGAGAGACGGCGGCGCAGGCCGCGTGCAAAATCGTAGGCCTTATCGGCCTCGCTTGAGGGGGCGGGAATGCCGGAACAGGTCGCGACAATTGAGTTGATCCCATAAAGACGAGCGACCTCCTCGATCAGATCTACCTCGCGGGTCAGATCATTCCGCCAGGAGGGAATCTCGAATCCACCGACAACCTGCTTGATCCCAAGCTTGGCGAGCAAAGCGGCGATCGCTGCATCGTCGATGGTAATGCCGAGAAGGGAGCGTACACGGTCACCGCGCAGAGGCACCGTGCGTAGTGCGGGGAGTGAACCGGCAACGATCAGTTCCGAGGCAGGAGTTCCGCCGGCAATCTCAACGATCAGGGCGGCTGCGCGGGCCGAAGCGGCCAGAGCCCCCTGTGCATCCACGCCTCGCTCGAAGCGATAGCTCGAATCAGTCGAGATCCCGAGGGCGCGGCTCGATCGGCGGATGACGGTCGGCGTGAAGACGGCGCTTTCCAAAAGGACCGAGGTTGTCGTCTCGCTCACGCCACTTGCGGTACCACCGGTAATTCCCGCAACTGCCTGTGCTCCCCGGGCATCAGCGATCACGGGATCATTTGAGGAAAGTTTGTGTTTCTTACCATCCAGCGCGGTGAAGGCTTCTCCCTCGTTTGTAAAGCGGACGGTCAGAGCGCCCTCGATCTTGGTCGCATCAAAGGCATGAAGCGGCTGGGCCGTCTCGAACATCACGAAGTTCGTGACGTCGACAATGTTGTTGATGGAGCGGAGGCCGACCGATTCAAGACGCTTACGAAGCCATTCGGGGCTAGGGCCGACCTTGACGCCGTCGATACGGCGGATGCTGTAGAAGGAAGCTGCCTCAGGCGCGGCGATCGCGGCCACGGAAGCATCCTTCTTCGTGGAGGGAAGAGCAGGTGAGGAGGCGATGAGTTCTCCGCAATTAAAGGCAGCTGCTTCCCGTGCAACGCCGAGATGCCCAAGCCAGTCGGGACGGTTCGGCGTGATCTCGATCTCAAAGACCTCCTCTGCCGGAAAGAGTTCGCTAAGAGGTGTTCCAATCGTGGTGTCCGGAGACAAGATCAGAAGTCCATCGGCTCCCTCGCCGAGACCAAGCTCCTTCGAACTGCACATCATTCCCTCGCTCTCAACACCGCGGAGCTTGCCGACCTTGATCTTGAAATCACCGGGCATGACGGCGCCGGGTTGGGCGAGCGGCACCTTGTCCCCGATCTTGTAGTTCTTGGCCCCACAGACGATCTGGCGCGGCGTACCGCTCCCGTCATCGACCTTGCAGACGCTGAGGCGATCGGCATTCGGGTGCTGGACCGATTCCAGAATCTGGGCGGCCACGACCTTAGGAATGGCGACGCCGTTCGACTCGATCGCGCCGACTTCGAGGCCGGCATCGGTCAGGATCCGGGCGATCTCGGAAGCCGGTTTATCAGTGCGGAGATAATCGCGCAGCCAGGAGAGGGAGATCTTCATCGATGGTCAGGCGGTGAACCGGGAAAGGAAACGGAGATCGTTCTCGGTGAGCATCCGGATGTCGGAGACTCCGGTCAGATTCATGGCGAGGCGATCGAGGCCGAAGCCGAAGGCAAAGCCGCTCACCTTCTCCGGATCATAGGCGCTGTCGCCGCGCTGCTTATTAACCTCCTCAAAGACGGCGGGATCGACCATGCCGCAGCCGGCCAGTTCCATCCACTTGCCCCCGAGCGCCTCGGCGCGGAGATCGATTTCGTAGCTCGGCTCGGTGAAGGGGAAGAAGTGCGGACGGAAGCGGATCTCGGTGCCGGGACCGAAGAGCTCGCGGAAGAAGAATTCGATCGTCCCCTTGAGGTCGGCAAGGCTGACGCCCGGAGCGACATAGAGCCCCTCCATCTGCGTGAACTGCGCCAGATGGGTCGCGTCGACCTCGTCGCGGCGGTAGGCGGCGCCGGGGGCGATGATGCGGATCGGGGGCGGGTTCGCCAGCATGGTCCGGATCTGGATCGATGACGTATGGGTGCGCAGGAGACGCCCGTCGGGAAGATAGAATGTATCCTGCTCGTTGCGGGCAGGATGGTCGGCCGGTGTATTCAGCGCGTCGAAGCAGTGCCACTCGGTCTCGATGTCGGGACCGTCGGCAATCGCGAAGCCGAGCCTGCGGAAGATCTGCACCGCGCGGTCGACCAGCAGGGTCAGCGGGTGAAGCGATCCGGCCTCAGGCGCGGTGCCGGGCAGGGAGGTATCGATGGAAGCGAGGGCGGCGGCATCGGCGGCCGCAGTAAGCGCTCCTTCCTTCTCGTCAAGGGCGGCCGTGACGGCGGCACGCAGTTCATTGAGGAGCTTCCCCATGACGGGACGCTCTTCCTTGGAAAGGGTGCGCATCCCCTCGCTCAGCAGGGAGACCGATCCGGTCTTCCCGAGGTAGCGGACACGCGCCTCTTTCAAGGCAACGGCGTCGGACGCTTCCGCAATGGCGGAGAGCGCCTCGACCCGAAGTTGCTCGATCTGGGTTTCCACGGAGTGATCCGGGGGAAGCCCGGGGTGTCCGCTTAGGCGGCTGCCTTGACCTTGGGCTTCGCCTCAAAGGCGGCCTTGGCCTTGGCGACGATCTGGGTGAAGGCACCCTCGTCCTGGATCGCGATGTCCGAAAGGACCTTGCGATCGAGCAGGATGTTGGCGGCCTTGAGACCCTCGATGAAGCGGTTGTAGGTCAGGCCCTGGGCGCGGACAGCCGCGTTGAGACGGGTGATCCAGAGGGCACGGACGTTGCGCTTGCGGGTCTTGCGGTCGCGGTACGCCCAGTACTTGCCCTTCATGCGGGCATCCTTGGCGTAGCGGAAGAGTTTGGAACGGCGGCCGCGGTATCCGCTGGCCTCTTCGATCACCCGCTTGCGGCGTGCGCGAC
>RFPR01000124.1 GCA_009928265.1 Pseudomonadota bacterium
GCCGAGACCGTCATCGCGGCAACCGAGGCGGCCCACCGCCACGGTGTCATTGTCTCCTACGACCTGAACTACCGTCCCTCCCTCTGGAAGGCGATCGGCGGCAAGGAGAAGGCGCAGGCCGTCAACAAGACCATCGCCAAGAACGTCGATGTCATGATCGGAAATGAGGAGGACTTCACTGCCTGCCTTGGTCTCGAGGTGAAGGGTGCGGACCATAATCTCACGAATCTCGAACTCGACAGCTTCAAGGCGATGATTGGTGAGGCCGTGAAGGCCTACCCGAATTTCAAGGTTGTCGCCACGACGATGCGCGGTGTGAAGACCGCCACGGTCAATGACTGGGGCGCCATCTGCTGGGCGGGCGGCAAATTCTACGAGTCTACCCACTATCCGAGCCTCGAGATCATGGACCGCGTCGGTGGTGGCGACAGCTTTGCCTCCGGCCTGATTTACGGCTTCATGACCAGCGGCGACCCGCAGGAGGCCGTCAACTACGGTGCTGCCCATGGTGCGCTCGCGATGACGACCCCCGGCGACACCTCGATGGCCTCCCTCGCGGAGGTGAAGAAGCTCGCCGGAGGAGGCGGAGCCCGCGTCGATCGCTGATGGTGGCTTGCGGGATTGGCGAATAGCGGCGTTGGCCTGCGCTTGGCCGCCTGGCTCTTCATCCAATCCTGCCGCGCCCTTAAGCGCCTACTTAGACCACTGAGAAAACTTAAAGCCCCCGAGCTGTAAGCGGCTCGGGGGCTTTTGTTTCGGGAATAGTGAATTTGGAACTCAGGAAAGCCGGAAGGATCACTTTCTGTCCTGCATGTAGTATCTGGCGAAAAAAGACATGGTCCACCAGCCACCTTCCGGTGAAAGGAATTTCATTAAAATGATACGGCCGCCGTATTCCGTTCCGCACCAAACCGCTGTGTAGTTGTCCGGGAAGCATCCAGAAACTTTAACCTGCTTGGTTTCCAGAATTTCAAAGTCTCGGATTTTTCCTTTGGGATCCGTGGTGTTGGCAAAATACGCCGCGACAACTTCTTCAGGCTTTGCGGTCTTCGGCAGATGAATTGTTGGGGATCTGCCGTTCAGTTCCTGGGAATTTTTGGACACCTCATCGACCAGATTGGAAATGGGGTCTGGTGCCCCGAACAAAACTCGGCAGATCATGACAAGGCCCAAGAGGGCTAGCAGGAGAGTTTTGTTCATGGGCAATGGGGGTTCTCCGTTGATTTAGACCTTCCCCCTGCAAACACAAGGCGCTTCTCCCCTTCCTGCTTTCCTGAGTTCATGATTCAAAATGTTTCCTCCCCTTTGCGGCTTTCGCATGAAACTTCTTCCCCCTCGGTGCTTGGCTCCGAAGGTCGATTTCTGGTCTACTCAACGGCTCTATGGCGACTCTCAATTCCAACTATCTCAAGCTCAAGGCCGGCTACCTCTTTCCCGAAATCGCACGTCGGGTGAAGGCCTTTACCGAGGCGAACCCAGAAGCTGCCGCCCGCATGATCCGGTGCGGCATTGGCGACGTCACTGAGGCCCTTCCTTCCGCTGTTCGCGAGGCGATGCATGCCGCTGTTGATGAGATGGGAACTCGCGAGGGCTTCCACGGCTATGGTCCTGAGCAGGGATATGAGTTCCTTCGCACGGCGATCGCCAAGCATGACTACCGCGACCGGGGTCTCGAGGTGGCTGATGACGAGATCTTCGTTTCCGACGGCTCCAAGTGCGATGGTGGCGCGATCCTCGATATCCTAGGTGACGACAACAAGGTCGCCGTCATGGATCCTGTCTATCCTGTCTATGTCGACACGAATGTGATGGTTGGTCATACAGGTGAGGGCCGCGAGGATGGGTCCTACGAGGGGATCACGTATCTCGAGTGCACGGCGGAGAATGGGTTTGTCCCTGAGATCCCGTCCGAAAAGGTCGATGTCATCTACCTCTGCTTCCCGAACAATCCTACGGGAGCCGTTGCCACCCGAGTTCAACTTGAGGCTTGGGTCGCCTACGCCCGCAAGCACGGATCCATTCTGCTCTACGATGCCGCCTACGAGGCCTTCATTTCCGATGCCTCGGTGCCCCGCTCGATCTACGAGATTCCGGGCGCCCGCGAGTGCGCGATCGAGTTCCGCAGTTTTTCCAAGAACGGCGGCTTCACCGGTACCCGCTGTGCTTTCACCGTGGTGCCCAAGGGGCTCACCGCGCTTTCGGCTGACGGTGAGCGCCGGCCGATCCATCCGCTCTGGCACCGCCGCTTCACCACCAAGTTCAACGGAGTCAGCTATATCACTCAACGCGGTGCCGCCGCTCTCTACAGTGAAAAGGGCCGTTCCGAGGTTGCTGCCTTGATCGAGCACTATATGGGCAATGCCAAGATCCTGCGCGAAGCAGTGGAGGTTGCCGGACTGAAAGTCTTCGGCGGTGTGAACGCTCCTTATATCTGGGTGAAAGGCCCACAGGGCGTCACAAGCTGGGAGATTTTTGACCGGATGCTCAACGAGGTGAACATCGTCGTCACCCCCGGCAGCGGTTTCGGCCGAGCGGGAGAGGGCTATTTCCGTATCTCCGCCTTCAACAGCCGAGAGAAAGCCATTGAGGCCGCAGGTCGCATCAAGGCGATGACGTGGTAGATTGCTCCTATTGACGGCTACCGGATTGCGTGGTTCCTTGAAGTTCCTTACCATGAACCCTAGGGAAATTCTGGCCATTGTTGTCCTGCTCTTTGCCACCCAGACGGGAAGTGCAGTGATCGTAGGGGCTGGAAATGGTTCAGGTAATACCAATGCTCCCAGCGGTTTATGGGGAGATGCGGGGTGGTCCTATGTCGGCAAGGTGAACGGAGGATCCGGCATCTATCTGGGGGAGTATGGCGGGGGAAACTGGGTGATCACGGCAGGGCATGTCTTTAACGATGGAGGGAATCGGAGCTTTATCCTTAACGGAACCTCGTATGACCCGCTCTCAGGCTCGGGTATCCAGATCTCCGGCATCGATCTTTATGTTTACCGGATCAGCGTGGGAGCCGGCACTGGGCTTTCCCTGCTGGCCAACCTTAGCCTATCGGGCACCTCGCCCACGCCGGGAAATCCCCAAAACAACTCCTCCTCCGATCCCCTCTGCATGATCGGAAATGGCAAGGACCGTGCCCCATCCGTGACCTACTGGAACGTCAATACCTCCAGTTGGACATGGACTGAGACCTCCGCCGGAAGTGCCAATGCGACTGGATTTAAAGAACTTGGGAGCCAGTCTAAGCGCTGGGGATACAATTATGCGGACCAGATTACGACGGTGAACGGCACCTCGATGATCCAGACCACTTTTCGCTACTCGGCCAATGACGGCACCACATTCTCCACCCAAGCCGCCGTTGGGGACTCGGGTGGCGGGGTGTTCAAGTTACTTGATAACGGCGCCTATGAACTAGCAGGTCTCATGGACCTAGTGACCACACTTCCCAACCAACCCGCCAACACGGCCATCCTCAATAATTCCCTCACCTACAGCATCGATGTAGCCTCCTATCGCTCCGCGATCCTAGACGCCGTTCCCGAGCCTTCGTCTTATGCACTCGTCGGGCTTGGTGGCTTTCTCCTGCTTTTGGGATGCAGGTCGCAAGTTTTCGGAATGAGAAACTCTCAGGCCACCAGGCTGTCGAGATAGGCCGAGGGTTCGTAATTCTCGATCAGGACCTCCTGCTGGTCGCCGCGCTTCATCCAGACCTGCTTTACCAGGATCTCGGGTGTCTTGTGAGGTGCGAAGAGGATATCGTCGTGGGTGGCATGGCTCTTCTCCGCGAACATGGAGGGAACGAGGTGGCCTCCGAGATGATCACTGCGCCCGGTGGCGACATGGACGGTGCCGCGCACCTTCTCGTCCTGAATGTCGCGGCCGCTAACGGGGAGGAGTTGGGTGCCAAGACCCAGCTCACCGAGTTCGCCGGTGACGGGATCCGAGACGAGCTTCGCATTATGTGTGTCGATGGTGGTCTGGCTCCCCTTGATGAGTTCGGCCTTCACGATGCGACCACCAGTCACGGCCATGAGTCCCAGCGTTCCATCTTCGTACTTGTGGGGGAAGGCACCTTCTGCGCCCTCCGGGACGAAGTAGACCTCACCCGCGGGAAGGTTCGCGACATCAGGCTCATCGCCGAGACAGAGGCCGTGGCTCTTCTGGGCCTCCTGACCATTGAGAAGAAGGCGGAGGACATGATTTTTCCCCTCGCAGCCGAACTCGATCTCGATCCAGTCGGCTTTGGTAACTCCCTTGCGGAGCTTCTCGGCCTCGACACTCACGTCGTTGTAGTCGACGGCGAGTCCGCTGGAGAGGATGACCTCGTTGACCCCATGCAGGGTCGCGCCGCGGAATCCGTACTGCTTCGCAAAAGCCGTCAGCGGGGCGGTCGCCGAGAAGGTCGAGATGCAGAGGATGATGTCGTAGTTAGGGTAGACATCCTTGGAGAGGCTCACCTGTTTGCCCTCGGGAGTGAAGGCCTCGTCGGGGAGGTCGAGGTTGCTGCCGCCGGTAAGCTTATAAGCGAAGATTTCCCCGCCCGTGAGACCCATCTTTCCAAGGATCTCGGCGTGGAGCGGCTTGTGGAACGACTCAACGGCGTGCTTCTGAATCGTGAGTGCGGGATTCTTCAGGAAAGCGTAGTCCTTGATCTCGGCGGGGTTCTCCAGATCGATCAGGATGCATAGGCGTTGGCCGGGCTTGGGGCCGAACGTCGTTTTGAGAAGTCGCTCGAGGCTGAAGGGAGGAAAGGTACGCGCGGCGATGCGCTCGGCAATCGGAGTGGTCATGTTAATGGTCGGTTTGTGGGTCAAGTGAGACTTTATCAGGATAGGGTAACGGTCAATCACCGCGACGAATTTCGCATGAGTGGGCGGAAAATCCTGCACCAAAAGAGGTGAGCCAGTAGGAGTTGGCACCGCTTTCCAATGCTCGTTCGAGAGCGATCAGCACGGAGGGACTGCTGACATTGCCATAATCACGAAGCACGGATCGGGATTCCGGAAGGGAGAACCCAATCGTCGATTCCAAAGCATCCAGGACGTCGCGTCCTCCGGTGTGAGCAACGACTTTTTCGGGATCGGACTCCCTGAGTGACCAGAGTGAGGAGACAGCCTCCGCGGCGATCAACGGAACCGAGCGGTGAAGCTGGTTTTTCAGTCGGCCCTCCTTGTTGACGAAGCGGACTTTTTCGCGATGTTCCGGAAGATGAAGTGTCCGGAATCCGGAGAACCGCAGGGCATTGCCTTTCGGCACATCATCCCAGATCGCGGCGGCGGCACCATCGCCGAAGAGACAGAGGCTGATCAGTACCCCCGGATCATCATCGAGATAGAAGGCGGCCGAGCAGACCTCTCCGGCGACCGTCGCGATCACGCTGCCCGGACGGGCCAGCATCAAGCCGCGTGCAGCTTCAAGCATCGGGATGGCCGCACCGCATCCCTGACCCAGAAGATCCCCGAGATAGGCACCCGGCTTCATCCCGAGCCGCTCCGAGACATGGCTCGTAAGCCCCGGGCAGAGATATCCTGTGCAGGTGCAGACCAGAAGGGCATCCAGATCGGCAGCGCGAATCCCTGCCCGTTCGCAGGCGTTGGTGAGGGCGTCGGCCGCGAGGCTAGGGGCTTCGGATTCAAACAGCGCGTGCAGTTCTCCTGCTCCGGCTCTGAGCAGGGCGGCGGGATCCGGCGCTGCGAATCTGCGGGTCGTGATCCCGCTATCCCCTTCGAGAACTTTCTGGAGGATCTGGACGGAGCGTGGCCGGATTGTTTTCAGGACACCTGAGTCACGGAGAAGCGTCAGGGACTCCGTCTGGGTCAACCCTTGTTCCGGGAAAGCGGATGCGATCGACCGGAGGTACATCACCTGAGCGTACGGTAGATCATGCCGAATGGAAGGAAACGCGCCATCCCGAGATGACGCACCCACCGCGTGCCGCGCGCATGGGTAATGACGGGATGAAGAAGATTGGCAACACGAAGACGCCGCCCGAAGGCGAGGGAAGCAGCCTTGCCGTTCCGCACGGTTGCCTCACTCCACGGGATGCGTCTCTCCGCGTATTCGACAACCGGTCTGATGGAGAGGTGGGCAGCTTCGAGCGCCATACTCATCCCGTTGCCTGTGAAAGGTGGGATCATGGCGG
>RFPR01000125.1 GCA_009928265.1 Pseudomonadota bacterium
GATCTCACTCTTGGAAGCGGGCGCCCCGCCGTCATCATCGCCGCCTCGGAAAAGGAAGAACGCTACGACACCACCGAGAACCACGACACCGCCGATGATCAGCGGAAGCGGTGCTTTTTTCTTTTCAGGTGATGTCTTCGTTACGGGCATTGTTAAAAGCGTTATGCGCCTGCTTACTGGCGCTTCTGGGTGGCAAGACCGACCTTCTCCATCCCAATGCGGCCAATCACATCAAGGACATCCATGACCCCCTGATACTGGGTGGCGCTGTCTCCGCGAACCACAACCGGAGTGTCGGCATTAGCAGACTTAGCCTCGGTGAGCTTCTGCTCAAGTTCGGGCAGGGTAACGGGAAGGGTGTTGAGGAAGACTGCTCCCTCACTATTCACCGTGACAGCCTGCGTCTTGGGACCACCCATGCTCGGAGCGGAGCTACCCTTTGGAAGATTAACCTTCACGCCCTGGATGCCGGCTGTCGTCATGATGATGAAGATCAGCAAGAGAACGAGATACAAGTCGACCATCGGCGTGACATTGATGTCAGCGATGGCTTCTCCTCCGGAATCGGCTTGCATGGTCGTGGACGGTTAGGTTGCTGAAATTGAAATGATCAATGCGCTGAGCTCTCCGATTTCTCGGGATAGCACTCGGCCATCTTGGTCATAAACTCCTCAAGGAAGAGATGGAGGTCCGTCGTGATATCCTTCACTTGAACACTCAGGTAGTTATAGCCGAAGAGAGCCGGGATCGCGACGACCAGACCGCAGACAGTTGCCAAGAGAGCGGCTGCAATACCTGGTGCGATGGCATTGATGTCGACCTCACCGAGCATGGCAATCTCTCCGAAGGTAATCATAACTCCGATGATCGTGCCGAGAAGACCGACATAAGGACCACCCGCAATACAGATGGTGAGCAGGACCATCGCGCTTTGGAGCTTGGCGTTTTCGCGTGTGATCTGGGCGCTCATACTGGCCTCGATGGCCTCGATCGAGCGGTGGGCAAGCCCCTTCCCATCCGAAACACGCAGGCGGATCTCTTGACAGCCGAGATGGTAGACTCGGTAAATCGGAGTGGAATGGATGAATCTTGCGTGCGCCGCCTCAGCCCTTCCACCGAGCGAGGCCACATGCTCGTCATCCTTGGTGTCCAAGGATAGTAGATCTCCCTTGAGGTGATGCCACTGGTTCATGAACTCCTTCGAGCCCTTGGCCATCGAGGAGATGTACTTGTTTTTAACAACCATCACGATCCAGCTGATGGCAGACATGATCCCTAGGATTCCGATGACCACCCAAGCGTCGAAGGTGACCGATTTGATCAGATATCCAAAGAGTCCGAGACTATCTAGGAAGCTGACCTTGGCGGCCTCTGGCTTTCCGGGAACAAGGAGCTTTGCATTCTGCTGGCCCTGACCGAGGGCGGCTAGCTTGATGAAACCGGCGGAGCGGGCGGACTTGGAAATTTCCATTTCGTCGACTTCGCCCTTAAAGGAGGCCTTCCCCTCCTCCCCTCCGATGAAGGCGGGACTATTCAGGGCCGGAATGGCGACCGGCAGGTTGGCGACAGCATTGCCGTCGATATAAAGCGTCGTACGGGTGCCATCCGAAACCAAAGCAAGATGCTTCCAAGAACCTGCGGCGAGCGGCGCAGCAGGGGTCGAGCGCTGGGTGCCGGCGGCGTTCGTGATCTCGAAGAAAGGTGCACCGCTGTCGAGTCCGATTTTCAGACCGTTCGCACCATCCTTGCGGCTGTAGATGATCGCATTGGGATCGAGCGAGGTCGGTTTCACAAAGCTCATCCAAGTGTAGGGAGCGGCCTCAAGAACGGCAGCATTCGGATTGGCTGGGATGCTGATGGGCTTCTTTCCATCGAGCTTGATGCCACCCCCGATCATGGATCCCTCAACAGGGATGCCGGGCGTTTCTGCTCGGACACCGTTGCCAGAGGAATCCCCGGGGGGCGTGCCGTGTTCGTTGAAGTGATAGACAGAGATCGTGTCGGCATCGTAGGCCGTCTTGGGGAGGTCGGTTTTCTCTCCCTTGGCAGGCTTCTTCTTCTCGTTACGGCCGTAGTAGAGATAGATGTCGCGGGACTGGCCCGGCTTGATGTCGGGTATCTTGACCCAGACAAAACCCTCGTTCATGACCGGATCGAATTTTTCGATCTGCGAGGCAAGAAGCGTCTTGTCGTCGGAGTCGACGAATCGGAGATCCGTTCCATCCTCCTTGCACTGCGAGAAATCCAAGACCCCGTCGTGGAGTCGCACCAGAACGGTGGCCGTTCCAGCAGCATCAGGGAGGGGAATCCCGCCGTCAGTCGTATCGAAGGTGAATTTTTCGCGGGCAGCCCAGGCCTCATTCCACCAGGTACGTGCATGAAGCGAACCGGACGCCAAGAGCATCAGGGAGAGGAGTGAGAGCAGGGATCGTGATTTCATGAGGAGATGTGCGTTTTTGCTAAAATTCACCGAAGAGGCGGAAGGTCACCAGCGGCGACCAAGCCACGACGGAATAGGGAATCTGACCTGCCGGTTGAGAGGTCATCGGAATGCCGACATCAACCGAACCATTGAGGTATTTGAACATCTTGAGCCTGCTTCCGAAGCCATAGCTCGCGAGGTTATAACTGGGAGCGTAGACAGGTGTTGTAGACCCGGAAGGGGCCACGTTGGTCACGGTGCCACCATCAAAAAAAGCATAGACTCTCCAATCATTGATACCGGCATGGCCCGTCATGAGAAGGGGAGAACGCAGTTCTATCGTTCCGAAAATACCGCTGTCACCGATGACGGTGCTTTCAAGATAGCCCCTGCAGGTACCCAGACCTCCTCCCGAAAACTGTTCAGTAAAAATTAACGGCTCGGGAGAGACCTGCCCCTGGGCCTTCCCAAAAATTTGGAATCCCCCCGGAAGGTCATGGGTGTGGGAGAGATCTCCATCAAGGGATATGAATCCTCCGTCGGCGCCGAATTTGGCATCAGCGATCTGGCTTTCATTGCCGTAGGTATTGTTACCGACGGAGATAGCTGCTCCTCGGAAACCAAAGGAGAGACCCGCATCCAGAATGGTCACCGAGTTACTCGGAGCCCAGACACCGGTGTAGTTCAAGCGGACAGGCCAGTAATCGAGCGGCTGCTCGTTCACATTCGCACCGGCTGAAACCTGCGATAGTTGAGTGACCTGGTTGACATGCTTGAAATCAATTCCCCAATTGAAGGACTGACTAAAATCCTTGGCTGCAGGCAATGAGCAAAGGAACCGGAAACCAGCCGTGTTACCGTTACCGAGGGACGATCCCCCGCCGCCTAGGGTGGAAATGCTGTTCTGCTGCGAGTACGAGACATTCAGCTTAAGCCAATCGACTTTCGGAATCGGAGCAGTGTAGAAAAGATTCCAGTTCTTGACGGCAGACGGCTGTTGAGGGGCGGTCTGGTAGGAGCCGCCAACCGAATGCCCTAGTTGCCAGAGATTGTCATAACTCGACGCCAGATTGAGGCGGAACTCCGGCGTTCCGAAACTGTAGCGATTGTTGAACTCAGCGCTTCCGTGCCATGGAAGCGTATCCTTCACTTTGAGATTCACGTCGACCGTACCGGGTTCAAAACCAGGTGTCAGGGTGGGGATCACCTGACGATCGCTCCACTGATTGAGCGCAAGGATTTCCTTGGAGACCTTGTTGAAATCGGGAACCGATCCGGGCTGCAGTGAGGGTACCTGCTTCTTGATGGAGTTGATCGTATAATACCGAGATCCCTCGACATTGAGGCGGCCGATTTTGCCCTCAGTGACTTGGAGGAAAACAATGCCCCTCTTGCCCGTCTGCTGTGGAATTTGGACGTTCACGGTTTGGAATCCTTTTTCCTGAAAAACCTTTTCCAACGCGGTCCGCGCCTGCTCCACATCCTCAGGCGTCCGCTCGGGGCCCATGTAGGGATAGACAGCCTTCTCGACCTCTGATCGGCTTAACTGATGGTTGCCAAGCACACGGAATTCCCGAATGTACAGCATCTGGGAACGATCTACCCCATTGGTTCCCATGCCGCCCGGGGACTCCGCCACCTTGGGAACCGGCGGAGGCACATCACCCAGAGTTTCCCAAGTGGCAGCGACAGAAGAGCCCATCCCCGCCAGCACTAAGCACAACAGCACCCTGACCGCCGGAAAGGGCAGAAAAATCCTGATCGGAAATCTGGTTTGGAAGTTGGTCACGGTTCATAGCCCCAGCGTGGAAACGCTGGGACAAATGGCACCAACAACTAACAGAGTAAACTTACCCTGTGGAACAGTAATTTGTGACGATTCCGTGACAGAGGAGCCCGGCTTAACGCACTTTCAGTGCATTCACACTGGTCAGGATTCCAGAAATCATCGAATAGGCCACGATTCCCACAAAAAGTGCCACGATCAGGATGACAGACGGCTGGATCAGGGAGGTCATGACCTGGATCCGGGTAGAGAGCTCCCGGTCATAGCGTTTCGCAGCGCGTTGCAGTGAACCGGACAGATCCCCTGTCTGCTCCCCCACCCCGAGAATATCAAGCAGGACAGGAGGGAAGAATCCCGTCCGACGCATTGCCCCGGAGAGAGAGGCCCCCTCACTGAGCATTTGGGTGATCTTTTCAAGAAGCCCCCCCAGGTAGACGTTGGTCGTCGATCCCCTGAGAAGTCCCATGGAAGCCATCATGGAGACTCCGTTGGAGACAAGCGTCGAGAGATTCTGCGTCGTCTCGGCCAGGAAGCGCGCACGGAGCACGGGGCCGACCACAGGCAGACCGAGCTGTGCCTGATCCCACCATGATCTTCCTCCCGGCGTCTGCAACGCCGCTTTGATGCCTGCAGCAATCAGAAAGACCCCGAGAAGCAAGGCCCACCAGTAGTGACCGCAAAAGAGACTGACATCGATGAGGATCCGGGTCATGAGCGGCAATTTCTGACCCGACTTTCCGAGAAGTACAGAGAGTTGCGGCACAAGGAACGTCAGGAAGATGAACATCAGCAGGATCGCCGAGGAAAAAACAATCGAGGGATAGACCAAGGCCGAGGAAACTTTTTTGGCCAGTTCCCCGACCATCTCGAGGTGCTCGCATTGTCTCTTGAGGATCCGGGGCAACACACCGGCCGCCTCGCCTGCGGCGACCAGATTGCAGTAGAGCGGATCGAATGTCCCGCATCCCCGAAGGGCCGCAGAGAAGGAGACCCCCTCACGAACCTGCGAGCGGAGTCGGGCGGAGACCGGACCGATCGGGGACTTTTCCTGTCGCTCGGCAAGCACCCGCAGGGCCGCCTCCAACTGAAGGCCCGCTTCCAGAAGCTCCGAAAGCTCCTCGGTGAAAAAGAGAAGCTGCTGTCTGCTGAAACGGGGAAGGGGGCCGACGGAGGAACCCTCGGAGGGCGCTGATTTGCCGTCGTCCTTACTTTTCCCCGTTGCCTTGGCCTGAACTCCGGACAAGACCAACGAGACAGGCTGTAACCCCTGCTCCCGGAGCCTGCGGTAGGCATCGGCCTCCGAGAGCGCCTCGATCGATCCGCGCTGGTTTTTCCCAGCATGATCGTTGGCTTGGTAGGAAAAGGAAGGCATGCGTCAGGACATCGATCCCGAGTCCCCACGCCGTGTCAAAATGAAAGTGCGCGAAAGTGAGTGCTGCATGCACAAACCCGTTGCCGCTACGCCTCAAGACGTCTAGAGGATGTAACCGTGAAACACAGCCTCCTAACCGCCCTGCTTTTGAGTGCCGCGAATCTGGTACGAAATGTATTGAGGTCCATCTCGCGATGGTAGGACCATCACGTCACTTGGACCAAATGGGCACCCCTTTTCAGATTCGTTAGAACTACTCAAGCATTTTTCTGCCAAACTCGCTGAAATTCTGCAATCGCTAGCTCTTGCGATAGTGCTTGCGTATAGCGGGCGACCATCGCACCGCTCGCCCAACCTGCCGCCGCTCTGAGTGATGCTTCAGAGACTCCACTTTTAAGGGTGTGAACTGCCCAGCCTCGTCTCCATGCATGAGCCGATGGAAGCTCCTCTCGCTGCAGCATGAGGCGAATTGCGTTGGATGTCATCAACAGAACTGCGCCGCTCCTCCTCCCCTGTAGCCAACGGCGAAGGGACACTTTC
>RFPR01000126.1 GCA_009928265.1 Pseudomonadota bacterium
ACCCGGGATTGCGCACGACCTGCAGGATCGTTCCGGAATCGCCGGGGAGGAATCCCGATTGGTAGACAGTCACCCCACGGTAACGCAGCGGACGGTTCATCGAGATTGCCACCTCGCGGCTTTCGCCGTGAGCCGAGTCGGTGAGCAGAACTCGGCTGGAGAAGTTCTTCGGGATCTGGGTGCCCGGATAAAGATCGTGGGCAAAGGATCGGAGCGTGAGTTGGAACGGCAGGTCATGTCGCGTCGGTCTGAGAAAGAGCGCCCAGGTTTTCCCTCCATAGGAAAAAGTCTGGGGATCGATCACATCGTTGACCGTGAGCCAACTTCCGCCCTGTTCATCCTTCGCTTCCAGCAGCGGTTCGATCGCGATCACGGCGGCCTGAACATTTCGTTCGTTCATCGCCGTCGCAGGCCTCACGCTCACGACTGCGGTGCGGGCACCGACTCCCCGGGTCGAAGCCTGCTTGCTCTCTGCGCCGGGCCGGCCGGGTTCCACGAAACGGGCGTTGCGGTGAAACGACTTCACTACCACGCGGAATGGGAGCGAGGGATCCGTGATCTCCCCGCCCCGCTCAAGCAGTGACTGAGGGATGGTCGTGACGATATCGAAGTCCTTGCCCGAGGTCTCAACGATGGCGAGTTCGCAGGACTCCTGACTCTCGGCGTAGCCACTCGTCTGGGAAGGCAACAGACGCATGGTGCTTTCGACGGCGAAGAAATCGGCGAGCAGGGCTCCGAGCAACATGACGACGAGCCCGCCATGGATGAGGTGGATGCCGATCTTAGCCGCCGTCCAGCGGAAGCGGCGGATGTGAGCGGTGAGCAGATTGACGAGCAGGACGATGATGATCAGGTGGCCGCCCGGGAAAACAGGGAAACCGCCGGGCCCATCGGGCCAGCGGACGAACAGGCTCTGGAAGTAGCGCTTCTGGACATCATGGATCCCTCCATCCACCTGGGCGAGCGTCCCCACAAAGACGAGCACCATCGCGGCGGAAAGGCAGACCACCGTGAGCTTCAGCGACGAGACCGCTCCGAGAAGTGATCGCAAGGCGTTCTTCATGACTCGATCAGGGCTGGAAGCGGACCGTGCCAATCCATTTGACGAAATCCCCCTGGGATTTTTCGGTCAGGGCGGGATTACCGCGGAGCTTGAAAAAAACAGTCTCGTTCCCCCGGTCAAGAATTCCCGCGATGATTCTGCCGTCACGCGAAGGGCCACCTTTTTCAGGGCTGCCCGTGAAGTCAACGATCAGGACTTTTCCGAGCGCTGTCGTCAGGGGAGTTTTGAGTTCCTTTTGGAGCGAGGCGTCGTCGAGCGGCGGCAGACCAAGTTGACCTCGCCAGCGGTTGACGTTCTCGAGAATGCCTCCCGCTCCCCCACCGAGGGTCACCAGCGAGACCTCGCAGCGGGTGCCGTCCGGTTTGGAAATGATGTAGCTGAGCTTGCGGAGGGGCGAGGGAGGCTGGCGTTGCCATGAAGCAGGGGGTTGGTCGGTGATCCCGGTCTCTGCAGAGGAGGCAGGCGGAGCCATCGGGGGCGTCGCCTCGGGCACGGGCCCCTGCGGTTCTCCTTTGGCCACGCGGCGGACCTTCACGCTCTCCCTGTCATTGCAGCCGCAGAACGCTGCCAAAACACTGAGCAGCGCTAGCGTCGGGATGATCGCCGCGAAACGCCGCATCACGCCTGGGCCTTGCGTGCGTTGGAGGCTCCCAGTTCGAGAGCCGAGCGGATCATGGTTTCCATAGCCGAAATCCAGCGAGGATGCTCGTTCATGCACGGGATCATGCCATATTCGCTGCCGCCGGCTTCTTCATATGACTCTTTCCCCTGCATCGCGATTTCTTCCAGGGTCTCGAGGCAGTCGGAGACAAAGGCGGGGCAGATGACGAGCATCTTCCCTTTCTTCTCCGCGCCGAAGCGTTCCAGCTCCTTGTCGGTGTAGGGCTGGAGCCAAGGATCCCTGCCGAGGCGCGACTGGAATGAGACAGAGTATTTCCCCTCGGGGATTCCCGCCTCCTTCACGAAGGCCCGCACGGTGGTCAGACACTGGGCCTTATAGCAGGTCGCATGAGCGGGGCTCGGGACATTGCAGCAGTCAGGTGCCTTCAGGCAATGGCAGCGAGTGGGGTCGCCCTTGCGCAGATGGCGCTCCGGAATGCCGTGGAAGCTGAAGAGCAGATGATCGAATCCCTCCTGGAGATGGGGTCGGGCACTCTCCACAAGAGCAGCCACGTACTCGGAATGCTCGTAGTAGGGGGGGATGACCGTAACGCTCATCTCGGGAGCGATCTTATTGGCAAGCTCCCGCGCCCGCACTGCGGCTGTCTCGAAACTCGACATCGCGTAGTGAGGGAAGAGTGGGAAGACCAGCAGGTCGGTGACGCCGCGGTCCTTGAGCTTTCGGATTGCCTGCTCGATCGAAGGATTGCGGTAGCGCATTGCCAATTCCACCGGGATTCCATCACCGAGACGTTGACCGACGGCCGCGGCGACTTTTTTGCTCGTGACCACTAGGGGCGATCCCTCGGGCGACCAGATCTCCTGATAGGCATGGGCCGACTGCTTCGGCCGGAAGGGAAGAATCGCCAAATGGACCACGGCCCAGCGGATCGGCCAGGGGGCGTCGAGCACCCGACCATCCATCAGGAATTCGCGCAGGTAGGTGCGGACATCGCCGACGGCGGTCGAGTCGGGCGAGCCGAGATTGATGAGGAGGACGCCCTGTTTCTTCATGGTGAAGTAGCGTGTCCCGATCGGAGCGACTTTTCAACCCGTTCCGCGATCTTCCACCCAGAGACGATGGAATCCGCCAGCGAAATGCCGTCGCGGTAATGGCCTGCCAGATGGAGGCCTGGCAGACGTTCTTCCAACTTGGTCATCGCCTCCCGGTGACGGCCAAAGCCGAGATTGTACTGAGGGATCGCCTTCCGCCAGAGGGTGACATGATGGAAGGTCGGCTTGCCGCGGACTCCGAGCAGACGCTCCAAGTCTCCCCGGACCGACTCGACCAGTTCCTCCTCGGGAAGGAGTGCCAGTTCAGGATGACGCTCCCCGCCGACATAAGTCGTGAGCGTGAGATGGCCCGCCGGGGCACGGTTGGGAAACAGCGAGGAGGAGAAGATCGTCCCGAGGATCCGGAACTTCTCGATACCGGGGACCAGCACACCGAATCCCCGGCAGGGGAACTGCACATCTTCCCTGCGGAATCCCAGCACCACGCTGGCCACGGGGGGGTGCCGGATCTCGGAAAACCCGGAGAGGTCGACAGGGGCTTCCCGCTCCAGAAGCCGAAGGGCCGCGAGGCCATGGGCTGTGCCTGCATAAACAAGCGCCGCATGATGTTCTTCACGCCCATCCACCGTCCTGAGGATCCATCCTGTGTCGGATCGTGTGACGGAGGCGACGCGGGACTTCAGACGGAGCGCCTCGCCGAGCTTGGCGGCGAGGGTGGAGGGAAGAACCTCCAACCCCTCGTCAAATGAGAGCTTCGGTGCACGGTCTTTCGCAACCTCGCCGCTTTTCCGGCGATCACGGGCACCGAGTATCTGCCCTCGGATGAGTGATCCGTAGAGCTCCTCCAAGGTGGCCAGTTTCGGAAAGGCCTGCATGACGGAAAGCTTCTCGGGATCCCCGGCATAGATGCCCGCCACCATGGCGTCGACTGCACGTTCCAGGAATTCCCGGCCGAGGCGTCGGGTTACAAACTGTGCCACGCTCTCCTCGGTACTTTCGGTGCGGCGGGGCAGAAGCGGCTCGCGCAGGACGGCGAGCTTCGCGGCCAGGGAAAAGAGCGGTGTCGTGAGAAAACCCAGGGGCGAGGAGGGTAGGGCCACGGGTCGTCCTCCACGGACCAGAAAGCGGGCTTCTGAGTCGGGATCGGGCCGCAGGACTCGCCCTTCGAGGCCTGCCTCCCGCACGAGTTCCGCAATGAGCGGCGAGGTCTCGAGGATCGTGTTCGGGCCTTCCTCTGCGAGATAGCCTCCCTGACGCACGGAGCGTATGGCACCACCTGCACGGTCCGAGGCCTCGTGGAGCACGACGGGAATTCCGGCGCGCTGAAGCCGGAATGCGGCAGTCAATCCCGTGATGCCGGCCCCGATGACCGCGACGGAAGGACTCAAGGCCTGCATGGCTCAGACGGTCTGGGAGTGACGGCGTTCCGCGGAGGGGGAGAGCGTCGCGTCGAAGCACATCGCGATATTTCGGAGGAAGAGGCGGCCGGTATCGGTGACCCGGATCCCGGAGTCATCGCGGCTTACTAACCCGTCCGCCTCGTAGGGCGCGAGGGTGGTGAGTTCCTGCGCGAAGTGTCGGGTGAACTCGATCCCGAGACGCGAGGAGGTCTCCGCGAAATCGAGCGAGAGGTCGCACATCAGGCGCATAATGACGTCGCGGCGGATCATATCCTCTTCCGTCATCAGGTAGGCGCGGTGCCACGGCTCCCGTCCCGAGTCGATCACCTCCTGATAGACGGAGAGCTCCTTCTCGTTCTGCCAGTAGGCGTCGGGGATCTGCGAGATGCTCGACATGCCAAAGGAGTAGATGTCGGCCCCCGCACGGGTGCTGTAGCCCTGGAAGTTGCGCTGCAGCTTGCGCTCGCGCTGGGCCACGGCGAGCTCGTCGTCGGGACGGGCAAAGTGATCCATGCCGATGTAGACATAGCGGTCCCCTTCGGTAAGCCGTTCGATGACGAGCTTGAGTAGCCGGAGCTTCTCCTCGGGGGCGGGAAGATTCTTCTGCTCGAGGATTTTCTGCGCCGGCTTGATCCACGGGACATGGGCGTAGCTGAAGACCGAAAGACGATCGGGTCCCATCTCGAGAACCGTCGCAAGCGTTTGCTCGAACGAGGCGACGGTCTGATGCGGGAGTCCGTAGATGAGGTCGAGGTTTACCGAGGCGAAGCCGAGCTCACGCATCCAAGCGACGGCCTGCTCGGTCATCGCGCGTGGTTGGATACGATGAATCGCCTCTTGCACCTTGGGATCAAAATCCTGCACGCCCATGGAGGCGCGGTTGAAGCCTGCCTCACGCAGGGCGACGAGGTGATCACGACTCAGGCGGCGCGGATCCACCTCCACGCCGGCCTCGATGTCCGAAGAGAACTCAAAGTTCCGGCGGATCAGGTCGCCGAGCCGGCGGATCTCGTCGGGCTGCAGGAAGGTGGGGGAGCCGCCCCCGAAATGAAGCTGGGATACTTTGCGGGCCGGATTGATGCGTCGGCGCATCACCGCGATTTCCTTCTCGAGCAGGTCGATGTAGGTGTTTCCGCGCGAGTGATCTGTGGTGATGACCGTGGTGCAGCCGCAGAACCAGCAGAGCGTCTCGCAGAAAGGGATGTGGAAATAGAGCGAGAGGTCGCGGTCGGAACGGTTGTTCGCCTCGATCCGTGTGGCCAGCTCCTCGCTGGAAAAATCGCCCGTGAACTTAGTCGCCGGGGGATAGCTCGTGTAGCGGGGGCCGGCCACGTTGTGCTTCCGCACCAGGTCGAGATCGACGTGCAGCGTGCTCACTGGATGCTCGAGGCGGGGTTGCTACGGACGGTCTGCACAAGGGCCGCGAGACACTCGAGTTTCGCCTCCTTGGGGACTCCGTGGCCTAGGTTGAAGACATGTCCGGGGAGACCACGCATCTCGCGCAGGATGCGGGTTGCTTCCGCGGCCACGATCTCCGGCGTCGTGGTCAGCAGGAACGGATCGAGGTTCCCTTGCACGCCAACCTTCTCGGGGAGGGCCCGACGGATGGCGGCGAGCGATTGGGTCCAGTCGACGCTCAGGACATTCGCTCCGGTGGAGACGAGCTGGTCGAGGCGGCCATACCCCCCCTTGGAAAAGAGGATGACGGGCACCTTTCCGTCCAGTGAGGAGATCACCTCGCGGATCCAGCGCCCGGAGGCAGCCTCGAAGGCGCCATAGGCGAGCATGTCTCCATTGCTATCGAAGATCTGCAGGGCCTCCGCGCCCGCCTCGATCTGCATTGCGAGGAATTCCGAAACGACGACGGTGATCTTTTCGAGCAGTTCGCCAAAAAGCTTCGGCTCGGTGTAAAAGAGCTCCTTGATCGAGTGCTTCCCACCCGATCCCGTCCCCT
>RFPR01000127.1 GCA_009928265.1 Pseudomonadota bacterium
TTGCCCGCCGCCTCCGACATTCGCGTGAACACGGAAGACAACACCGTCACAAGGAGCCACCACATGGCGTGCCTTGAAGCGCTCGACCCTATTCTCCAGGTCCTGAACATCTCTCTCGGTGGAGAAAAGGGCCTGCTCTCCTTTGCGGAGATTGCTCCTGGCCACGGCAATTGCGGAAAGTCCGGCGGCATCCGTCTGGAGAACCTGAGCCTGCTGGGTTGCGTAGGCGGCCTTGGCCCTCTCAAGCTCCGCTGCCGATCGCTGCCTGTCGATGGAAGCACGGTCGATCCGCAGCTTGGCCTCCTCGCGGGAGAGCTTGCTCTCGATCGCGCCGAGCGAGCCGCTGGAATGAAGCTTGTCGATCATGTCGAACCGGGTCTGTTCGAAATTCTTGGAAAACTGGGCGTTGGAGAGGACGTGCTCGGCCACCTCGACGGACTGACGGGATGACTCGAGATTCGCCTTGGCTGCATTCACGGCGGATTCACGAGCCGCCTCCGAGGCCTCGGCTGCGGCGCGCAGTTCATCGACCTCCTGTTTTCCGGATGCAAGACGACCACGGAGGAATTCCAACTGAGCCAAGAGACGGGGGCCAAGTTCGGGATCGTTATCCTCGAGATCGACCACCGGGTCACCCTTTTTGACCACGGAACCCTCGACGACATGCCACTTGCGGACCTGTCCCGGGATCCGCGCCGTGAGCACCTGGGATCGCTCGACGGGAGAGTAGGCGATCACGGTGCCGCGACCCTGCACGGTCTGCTGCCAGGGGACAAAAGCCAGGACAAAGGGCGATGCGGCCATGCACCACAGCACGATTCTGGAGATGCGCCTCACGACCTCAGGGGTTTCCGTGGCCCGCGTCAGATCCTCACGGGTGAACTGAGTCTGCTTCGTGTCGTTCGGAAATGATTCGTCGCTGCTCATGGAATCATGACGGTGTTGCCGATGCGCTCAGCGACATCGTGCCTGGTCGTGGCGACGATCAAAGTCCAGGGAGCATCCTGAGCGGAAAGCCTGGTGATGAGCGCCTGATGGAGAGCGGGATCGAGAAGATCGAGTGTGCCGTCGAGAAGCATCAGGCGCGGCTTGGCAAGGATGGAACGGGTGATCCCGAGAAGGACCAGTTCGGAGGCGGAGAGAGGCGATCCGGTTGAGGAAAGAGGGGTCATCATCCCCTTGGGGAGAGCGTCGATGCGGGCGGAGAGGCCTGCATCCCGGAGTGCTTCGCGAATCTCCTCGATCCCGATCTCCTCGTTACCGGCCCGAAGGTTCTCAAGGATGGTTCCCGAAAAAACCTCGCCGCGGCCGGCATGGGAAATGAGTTTCCTGGCGGCTGAACGGTCAAGCGCATGTGACCCTATGCCGTCAAAGAACACCTGAGCTCCATCAGGGGAACGGAGTAGCGAGATTGTTTCCATAAAGCGCGACTTGCCGCTCCCCGGCCCGCCGAGCAGAGCAATGCGGGAACCGGCAGGCGCATCCAGGGAAATCTCACCGGAGGCAACGGGGCAGCATGCCCTCACGGCCAGGGGTTTCTGCGATGGCTTCAGGATCTCGCCCCCCTCTGCCTCCAATATAAAACTGTCGATAACGCCCAGTTTGTCGAGCGAGGCTTCCAAATCATAGAAAGATTCGAGATGCTTGCCGCTCTTGGCCAAGGCAGCCAGGACAAGGGTCACGATCAACTCGGAGGCGACGAGTTGACCGAGTGTGAGCTGACGGTTGATCACCAACCAGCCTCCGAGACCGAGCAGAAGGGTGCTTGCCACGGCCTCAAGGAAGATCACGAACAGGGTCTGGCGCCAGACCACGCGGAAATGGGTCTTGCGCGCATCCACATAGCTGGCGGTGAAAGAGCGAGCGCGATTCATGGCCATTTCCTGCATCGTGCCGGTTCGGAAAAGCGAAGGGGATCGGGCGATTTCTCCCAACCATGCCGCCAGGTCGAATTTTGCATAACTCTCCTCGATGCTTGAGGAGACGCCACCCCTACCGAGAGTGAGGGTCACGATCACCACCGACACCACAAGAATCACCGCGAAACTGAGTAAATAAGGATGGTAACAGGATAGCAGGACAAGGCCGACCAGCGTGATCATGACGATGCCGACGCCGTCAACCAGAAGCCCGGCGATGGCTTTCTGGACGGATGCGACCTCGAAGAACCTGTTTGCCAGGTCGCCCGCGTTACGCTCCTCGAAGGTGCGGACGTCGGCTGCCGAAAAACGGGCCGAGAACCTCTCGGCGTAGCGTACGAAAAGGCGTCGCTGGAGATATTCTGAGACCAGGATCTGGAGCGATTTGAGAGCGGCCGAGATAATCAGCAGCGTCAGCATCACCAGCGCGAGGGCAATCACCGGCCAGAGCAGGACGCCGAAGGCGACCGTATTCACCAGCGTCTCGATGGCCGCGGGAGCCACGATCGAAAGCAACCCCACGCAGAGTGCAAAAATGAGGATCATCCCCACATCGCGGGGATCGAGATCAAGGGCATCCCTGAGGCGCGTCCAGGAGCCTTGGTCAGGATGATGGCGCGGATGAGACATGACGATTAATCAAGAGAAGAGCTTAAATCGGCACTGCCGTTTGATCAATTAGACTATATCAAATAGATCGTTTGATAAAATCAATCGTGGCATCCAGTTATTGTCATCATCCGATGACAGCCGACTGAGCTAAAGAAATTGCCGGAACCAGTCCGGATG
Organism: Pseudomonadota bacterium; assembly: GCA_009928265.1. GTDB lineage: Bacteria > Verrucomicrobiota > Verrucomicrobiia > Chthoniobacterales > UBA6821 > UBA6821. The sequence continues at coordinate 2,709 of RFPR01000127.1, forward strand.
CGGATCAGACCGCCTGATTGCCGGTCTCTCCCGTGCGGATACGGATCGCGTTCTCCACGGGAAGAATGAAGATTTTGCCGTCACCGATCTTGCCGGTCTTGGCGGCCTCGCTGATCGCCTTGACGGCTCCCTCCACAACCTCGTCGGCCACGATGACCTCGAGTTTGATCTTGGGCAGGAAATCGACGGTGTACTCGCTGCCGCGGTAAATCTCGGTGTGACCCTTCTGGCGGCCGAATCCCTTCACCTCGGTAACGGTCATTCCCTCAATGCCCAACTCGCTGAGGGCATCCTTCACTTCCTCGATCTTGAAAGGCTTGATGATGGCTTCGATTTTTTTCATGGCTCGCGGTTCTTGATGGTGGATGGGTGGTTTGGAAAATTGGTCGTTATCCGTTGAGGGTATATCCTTCCTCACCATGGTCATGGATGTCGAGTCCCTGCGATTCGATTTCACCGCCGGGTCGTAATCCGGCGACGGCACGGACGACCAAAGTGATCACCAGAGTGGCCGGAACAACCAGCGCCAGCGTGATACCGATCGCCTTGAGTTGGACCAGCCAGAGAGTGCCCCCCTCAACAGCCGCCTTGAGACCGTTGGCCCCGGCGACCGAGGCCGCAAGGTTAGGATTGGCCGCCACCGAGGCAAGAACACCGGTCAGGAAGAGCCCGATGGTTCCGGAGACGCCATGGACACCGAAGACATCGAGCGTGTCGTCGTAGCGGAAAGCCCGCTTGATCGTGGTGCAGGCAAGGTAGGAAATGATTCCCGCGGCAGCTCCCACAATGACAGCTCCCCCGGCTGTCACAAATCCGCAGGCCGGTGTGATCCCAACAAGTCCGGCCACCGCGCCTGAGCAGAAACCGAGCACACTCGGCTTCCCCCTCTGCAGGAACTCGATCAGAGGCCAGACAAGGCTGGCCGTCGCACCCGCAAGCGTCGTGGTTAGGAAGGCATTGGCGGCGATTCCGTCGGCGGCCAGTGCACTGCCGGCATTGAAGCCGTACCAACCGACCCAGAGGATACCGGTGCCGACCGATGCCAACACCATGCTGTGCGGCATCATCGGCTCGCGACCGAAGCCGCGGCGCTTGCCAAGGATCAGGCAGAGAACAAGGGCAGACCAACCCGAGGCCATCTCGACCACCATGCCGCCGGCGAAATCGATTGCAGGAACCGCGGCTTTGGGATTCCAGACACCATTGAGCAGGCCGGTGGCACCCCAGACCATGTGGGTCAGCGGAATGTAGACCAGCAGGAACCAGAGGAAGGCGAAGAGGATCACCGAGGTGAACTTCATGCGCTCCGCCGAGGCTCCGAAGATCAGGACGGGGGTAATAATCGCAAAGGTCAGCTGGAAGATGCAGAACACATTCTGCGGGATCCAGTAGGCGTAGTCGGTATTAGGGACCCCATCCACGCCGTGCAGGAAGAAGAATTCACTTCCGCCCAGGAAGGGGCTCAGCGCATGGGTTAGTGGGGAGGCTCCCTCGGCGGCGAAATTCTTCCCGAAGACCAGGCTGTATCCGAAGGCCCACCAGATTACCGAGATCAGCGCCGTGAGCCCGAGGCAGAGAGCGGCCATGGAGAGGACGTTCTTCTGACGGACAAGCCCACCATAAAAGAGAACCAGTCCGGGGAGGGTCATGAAGAGAACCAAGGCCGCGGAAACCATCATCCACGCCGTATGGGCGGGGGAGGCCGAGGGAGCGATGCCCGTGGCCGACGGATCAGAATTGCTACGCTCCGCCTCGGCATAGGCCACGCGTTGCTCCAGCGTAGGGGTGGGAGTGGGGGTGGCAGGAGCCGCGATCAAAATGGCCGAGGGGGCCATCAGGAGGATGGCGGCGACCAGCAGTGAAAGGATCCGGGAAGCTGAACAAGAGGGGATATGCATGGGAAAGAAGTTTCGGGTTTTTACCGAAACTCCTTCCGCCTAGCTAGTTTTTCATGATTTCAACTCGGATTTTCTCCTCCGGAGAATCACATGATCACAGGCCTCCACCCACACCGACCATCCGCCCATCCGGTGATCCGGCCGCCATTGTTCATGACGAACAGGTCGATCCAACCGTTGGCCACGAGATCGGAAACATGCTGGAGCTTGGCAAGCACCTTGTCGATCGACTCCGCCGGGGCCTCCACGATGACGGCAAGCCGGAGCGGTTCGTGCCGCCATTCCAGTCCGTCATGCACCGACTGGAAGGGCAGGCCGTTCCTCAGGTCGCCTCCATTCCCCTCGTGGACACCGAGCAGCCCCGCCACGTTGTGGATCACCTTATCCCCGGCTCCAAAGAGCCGATTGTCCACGGTGGAGCCAAAGTATTGGAGATTGATCCAGCTCGCCACTACCACCGGAGCGGTGAGCAGCAGTTCGAGCGTCGCCTCCCCCTCGTCGAGATCGTGCCGGTAGTCGTGCAGGAAGACCCTGCCGCCGAGATCGAGACCCCGTGTCCGCTCCCGAGGTGCGGCAATGAAGGCATGGTTGCCCGCAAGACCCCACTCGGGCCGGACCTGCGCCCAGTCCCGGCTCCGGGACTCGACCGCGTCGTCGAGATCCGCCGAACCCGGATCCAGGCCCAGCAGCGGCGCCCTCTCCTTCCGCGCGATGGCGCCGGCGGTTTTGAGATGGCCCGCAAGGGACGAGACCGCTTCCCGGTGGGATGTCGGCACCGAGTCGAGGCCGAAGAGGGTCACCTCGTCGGTGGTCGTGTTGTGAAGGCCCGCTAGGAAGAGCGTCTCCTCCGGGATGACGATCCCCCGCTCAAGGAGCCCCCTCCGCACCCCGGGATCGTTGAGGATGTCGGCGGCGGTTCTGGCATTGGCCTCGCCGGTGTGGCCGCCGCAGGCGCCGCAGTCGAGACTCGAGCCGTAGGGGTTGTTCTCCGTCGTGCTCCCGTGACCGCAGAGCAGGACCAACCTTGAGAGCCCTCCCTTGGCCATGCCCATGTGCCGCAGGGCGCCGGCGGCGAGCGCCAGCTTCGTCTCCGGAGGCAGGACCGAGACATCAATGTCGCAGCCACAACCCTCGCCGGGATGAGAGTTTCCGGTCAGGTCCCGGATCATCCTGCCGAGGAACCCGAGCCCGAGGGTCTCGACGAAGACGAAGCTGGAAACCGCGGAGTTTTTGAATGACTTCCATGCCCCGGCGAACCGCTTGTGCCTGGCGATCGCGCCGAGTTCGGCCGGGGAGCCATGGGCGGGAACCTTAACGGCGGGGCTCAGTAGCACGGGGCACTGCGGGGTGCCGTCCGCCTCGCCCGCAGGCACCGCCTCGATCGGAAAGCCGAAGAATCCCGCGAATCCGATGGTCTTTCCCGACGGGGCGACCTGTTCGAGCGCCCTCCGGAA
>RFPR01000128.1 GCA_009928265.1 Pseudomonadota bacterium
ATAACGCCTTCGCGCTGGGCTTTTTCAAGAGCCTGGGAAACATCGGCACGCAGGGCGAGAAGCGCCTCGAAGCGAGCGAGGATCTTCTGATCCGGAGCCTTTTCGTCGGGAAAGAGTTCCAGATGGACGGAGGATGCAGGACGGAAGTGACCCCAGGCCTCCTCGGCCGTAAAGGCGAGGATCGGTGCCATCAATCGGACGAGATCCTCGAAGACCTTGGCCATCACGGCCTGCGTGGCGCGGCGACGCGGTGCGTTGGCGGGATCGCAGTAGAGGCGGTCCTTGGTCACGTCGACGTAGATGCTACTGAGTTCCACGGCGCAGAACTGCGTCAACGCCTGATATACCTTCTGGAAGGCGAGTTCCGCATAAGCCTTGCGGCACTCGTTCACCGTCTCCTGAAGACGAGCCAGGATCCAGCAGTCGACGGCGGTCGGCTCGGCGGCGGGAGCAGACGCATCGTAGTCGGCAAGATTGGCCAGCAGGATGCGAAGCGTGTTGCGGATCCGGCGGTAGGAATCGGTGAGGCGCGCAAAGATCTCCTCCGAGAAGGGAACGTCGTCGGTGAACTGGACGCTGGAGGCCCAGAGGCGAACGATATCGGCCCCATAGGTCTTCACGAAGTGATCGGCCTCGGTCGGCTTCTGATAGCCTCCCTGCCCCTGGTTCGACTTGGAGATCTTCTGACGAGTATCGACATCGACCACGAAGCCATGGGTGAGCACGGTCTTGTAGGGCGCCTTCTCGTTAAGCGCCACAGAGGTCATCAGCGAGGACTGGAACCAGCCGCGATGCTGGTCGGTCGCTTCGAGATAAAGGTCGGCGGGGAACGAAAGCTCGGGACGACCGCGAAGGACGGCCTCATGGCTCACGCCGCTATCGATCCAGACGTCCAGAGTATCATTGCGACGGGTCGATCCAGCCGGAGCGCCGGTCAGGCGGCACCACTCGGCATCATCGAGGGCGAACCAGGCATTGGATCCTTGTGCGGCGACCACCTCGGAAACCTTCGCTATAACGACCGGATCGAGGATCGGCTCACCCTGCGGATCATAGAAGACAGGAAGGGGAACTCCCCACGTGCGCTGGCGGGAAATGCACCAGTCGGGACGGGACTCGACGGTTCCGCGGATGCGGTTTCGACCCCAGTGCGGGATCCAGTTCGTGGCATCGATTTCCTTCAGCGCGGTCTCGCGCAGGGCGTCGATGCGGATGAAGAACTGCTCGACAGCGCGGAAGAGGATCGGGGTCTTGGAGCGCCAGCAGTGGGGATAGCTGTGCTGGTAATCCTGACGGCCAAGCAGGGCACCCTTCTCCGTGAGGATCCGGATCACCTCTTCGTTCCCTTCAAAGACATTCTTTCCGACGAGCGCGGGAACGCCACACTCCTCGGTAAACTTGCCGTAATCATCCACCGGCGAGAGAAGCTCCAGACCGACCTTGCGGCCGAGTTGGTAATCGTCGTCACCGTGACCGGGCGCGATGTGAACGCATCCGCTGCCGGTCTCGAGGGTGACGAACTCTGCCGTGTGAACGGTGGCCGTGCGATCGAGGAAGGGATGGCGAGCCTTGAGCCCCTCGAGGGTCGAACCCTTGCGGGGCTCCCCATGCTGGGAAAGTTCCAGACCGGTTTCCTGCTTGAACACCTCGGCACGGCCGGCAGCCACGATCAGGCACTCGGCGGCACTCTCCAACACCACGTAGTCGAGATCGGCATGGACTGCGATCGCGAGATTCGCCGGAAGAGTCCAGGGCGTGGTCGTCCAGATGACGATCGAGAGCGGCTTGTCGTCGGGAAGCCCAACGGAGGCAGCCTCGTGGTGATCGACGGCGAACTTCACAAAGATCGCGGGAGAGGTCTTCTCCTGATACTCCACCTCCGCCTCGGCAAGCGCGGTCTGTGCCCCGGTGCTCCAGAGAACAGGCTTCTTGCTACGGTAGACGAGTCCCTTCTCCACCATCACGCCGAAGGAACGGATGATTGCGGCCTCGTACCCGGGATCCAGTGTCAGGTAGGGATTCTCCCAGTCACCAAAGACACCGAGACGGCGGAACTGGCCGCGCTGGATGTCGATGAACTTGCGAGCGTACTCCTCGGACTTCTGGCGGACCTGCAACGGGGTGAGCCCGGCAGAGGACTTCACCACGCGGAACTCGATCGGGAGACCGTGGCAGTCCCATCCCGGAATGAACGGAGACTGGAATCCGGCCATCGTCTTCGATTTGACGACAAGATCCTTGAGTACCTTATTGAGGGCCGTCCCCATGTGCACATCGCCGTTCGCGAAAGGGGGACCGTCGTGCAGGACGAACTTAGGCGCACCCCCGCGCGCACTCTGGATCGCCTCGTAAAGCCCCTCCTTCTCCCACTTGGCCAGCAGTTCCGGTTCACGCTGGGCAAGACCGGCCTTCATCGGAAAGTCGGTCTTGGGAAGCAGGACGGTATCCTTGTAGCGGGACATAGGAGAGAGGGGTTTAGACTGAAGACTATTAGGCAGCTAGGAGCTGAAAGGAATCAGCTACTTGGTGTCAGGCTTGGTGATTTGAGATGCGGGGCAAGGCGCGCGAGTGAAGCTGTAGTGGACCTACTGCGAACAAGCAGCAACACCGCCCCGCGCTCAAAGCGACGAGCCTTATTCGAAGGTGTCGTCGAGCCAGTTGAGAAGTTGGGAAATCGTCTCCACGGTCTCGTCGCCCATGTTCGAGATGCGGAAGGTCTGGCCTTTGATCTTACCGTAGCCGCCGTCGATGATGCAGGAGTGCTTTGCCTTGAGGCGTCCGATCCAGGCAGCGATGTCGGCGTTCTTGTTGTTCTTCACGCAGGTGAGACCGACGGAGCGGTACCCCTCGGGTGCGAAGAACTCCCAACCGCGAGCATTGACCCAGTCGGCGACGAGATTGTTGGTAGCAGCGTGACGGGCGTAGCGGTTCTCTAGCCCCTCGGTGGCGATGTCCTCGAGCTTCGACTGGAGGGCGTAGATGTGCGAGATGACCGGGGTGCTCGGGGTCATGTCCCCCTCGTGGTTCTTCTGGAACTCGAGGAAATCGAAATAGTAGCCGCGGCCGGTGATCTGCTCGGCGCGCTTCATCGCCTTCTCGGAGACCGAGAAGAGGGCCATACCGGGAGGCAGGGCGAGTGCCTTCTGGCTGCCGGTCAGCATGACGTCGATGCCAAGCTCGTCCATCGGGACGGGAAGAACCGAGAAGGAAGAGACGGTATCGACGATGAGGAGCACCTCGGGGAATTCCTTCAGGACGTCGGTGAGCTCCTTGATCGGGTTCATGCATCCGGTGGAGGTCTCATTGTGGATGAGGGTGACGACGTCGATGTCCCCCTTGGAGAGACGCTCACGGAGGAGCTCCGGGGTGATCGGCTTGCCCCACTCGACCTGCAGCTTGTCGGCCGCATAGCCGCAACGCTTGGCCACGTCGTTCCACTTGTCGGAGAAGGCGCCGGTCATGCAGTTGAGGACCTTCCCCTTCACGAGGTTGCGGAGGGATCCCTCCATGACGCCCCAGGCGGAGCTGGTGGAGATGTAGACGGGACGGGAGGTCTTGAAGAGCTGCTGAAGTCCCGGCTGGACCGAGGCATAGAGCTTTTTGAAGTCGTTGCCGCGGTGGCCGATCATCGGCTTGCGGAAGGCCTGGAAGGTTTTCTCCGAGACCTCGACGGGTCCGGGGCTGAAGAGTTTGACGTGTTGGCTCATAAAAGTGTGCATTTTGACAGAGAGACCGAAGGAATCACGCCCTAAATCACCCGGCGGCGGGAAGCATCAGTTTTCCCAAAGAAAGTTCTCGAGCTTCAGCTTGGAGAGACGGGCTTTGGCCTCCTCGGCCCTGGGGCCGTTCTCGTTCGCCAACTGGAGATAAAGGGCGGCGGCATCGTTCCACTGCTTTCGTCCCTCGAGGAGCCGCGCGGCCTCGAAAGCTGTCCTGTCATGCCATACCTGCTCGGATTCGTTGTCACGGGGGTTTTTGAAGGCCTCGTAATAGGCAGCCAGTGCTGCATCCACGTCCCCGAGTTTTTCGAGAACCAATCCCCTCTTGCAAAGGGCTTCGTTACGCCAGTGAAGCGGAATCGCGGGGTCCAAGGAAAGCACTCTCCAGGCATCGGCCGCCTCACGGTCATGGGCAGGCTCCTCGGAGGCAAGACGGTGGAGGGTATCACCCTTCGCCATAAGTGCCGCTGCGCGGATCTCGGAGTCTGGCCCCTGCGTCGTGAGAATCTTTTCATAGATCGCGAGAGCATCCTTGGGCAGATTTTGGGCGTTTTTGATGGCACCCTCCTGGAGCCTGGCCTGCCAGGTCAGAGAATCCTGTGGGCCGCTTCCGGCAACACGCTCCAGCAGGACCAGCGAATCATCGATCGAAGTGGGATCCATCGAGCGCGCAGCCGACTGCGCCGCAAGAAAAAGGGCTCGCCGGCCGAACTCCGATCCTGTCTGACTCGATGCTAGGCGCTCGAACTGGACGCGGGCTCCCTGCACATCGCCCGTGGCCAAAAGCGACTCGGCGAGCTTCAAGCGCACCTCAGGTACAAAACGGGAGTCGGGATGAGCTTCAAGGAACTTCCTGGCGGCCTCCGTAACGGAGACGGAGTCCCCTTTCCTTCCAGTGTCCTTGAGGAAAACGGCGAGATACTCCTCGCGCTCTGGTTCCACGGCATTGTCACGGAGGGGTTTGGCAAAATCCTTGATCGCCGCATCCCCCTTGCCCGATTTCATGGCAAGTTCCGCAGATGCCAGACGAGCCCGGGATTTCACTCCGGAATCGGAAACCGAATCGGCCAGATCGCCGAGCATCTTCTCCCCCGCAGGATCCCCACGACGGGCGAGATCAAGGGCTATCTGGAAGCGCATCTCCTCGGAGGGCGGCCCCGAACCCAGTTCGGCAATTTCGCGGGCTTCCCTCGAGACATCCAGACGTCCACTGCCGGAAGTGGCCGCCAGCAAGGATCGGTTGTAGAGAGCTTCCTTGGCCAAACGGTGATCAAACTCCCCCGCCGCTCGGAACTCCGTGGTCGCCTGCTCCAGGTTACCGGAGGATGCGGCTGCAAGCCCCCGTACAAAAGCAGTCTTCGCTCGGAGCACCGGCGCCGCCGAGGGACGGTCCTCTGCGTACTTGGCCGCCTCCGCTGGATTCCCCTGACGAAGCGCAGAGAGGGCCAGAAGCAAGCGCGCCTCGTCACTGAGAGGATCATCGGGCCAGGTGGCGACGAAAGCCTTCAGTTGGGAAGCACTACCGCGGGAATCGTCAAGATGACGGCGTCGGGCGTCGAAGAACGCGGCGTATTTGGCCCGCACGGGGCGCTTTTTGTCCTGCGACCACTTGGCATAGGGCAAGACTCGGGAACCCGGCTTGGCGGCATCGACAAGCTGGTCGTAGAGGCGGAACTCCTCGCCCATGATGGGTGCATCGTCGATACCATCCAGATGCTTCTCGAGCAGCGCAGCGGCCTTCGCATTGCGATCGGAAGCGGAAAAGCATTCCGCAGCACCTATTGCTGATGCCGAAGCGATCCAGGGAGTGACGGGGGGGATATTGGCGAAAAGTCGGGCGGCTTCGGCAGGATTCCCAGCACGCCATGTCGCCAGTGCCTCGAGATAGGCAGCAGCAGCCTTGGACTCCTTTCCTGCCAGCGAGGCCGAGTGCATGAGGGCGATGCACTCGTCTATTTTGCCTGCAGCCAGAAGGTCTGCCCCCTTTTCAAGAATGGCATCTTCGACCATAGGGGAATCAGAGGGTATTTCCTGCAACAACGAGGCGGCTGTGACTGGATCTCCCGAGCCCCGTAAAGATCTGGCTGCGGAGACCAAAAGCATCTCACGGGGCACGCCCGGAACGGAGGTTCCATCATCCAGCAATCCCCGAAGGATGGGAGATGCGGCGGCATGGTCTCCGGTTCCGGCCAGGGCCCGGGCTTTCCAATAGGCCATCACCGGATCCCCGGAACCTCCCGACGATGCACA
>RFPR01000129.1 GCA_009928265.1 Pseudomonadota bacterium
CCGCCGATGCTCCGGTATCTGGCAATCTACGGGCTGGATGTGCTAGCCGCCTACTCCATCGTTCCCTACAAGACACCCTGGTGCATCATCTCGATCCTCTGGCCATTTGCGCTGCTCTTCGGGGCGGGGGTTGCGGAGTTCCGAAAAAAACTACCATGGGCTGTCGTCCCTCTCTTTGCCTTGATTGCCTTGGTAGGATCGCTGGTGGTTTGCATCAGGTTGAATTTCCGTCACTGCACCGACCCCGAGGAACCTTATGTTTATGTCCAGACCCAGCCGGGCATTGCTGTCATCACCGAGCCGCTACTGGGCATGGCGGAGCGTGATCCCCGGAATCATGAACTCAGCGGAATGATCCTACTGGAAAGTTACTATCCGCTTCCCTGGATCCTTGGTGATTTTTCAAAGATCGGCTATTACGAGAAAGACAAAGAATTAGACAAACTCGATGCGGATTTCGTCACGGCTCTAAGCAGCAGGGAGCGAGAGATGGAGCAGAAGCTCACGGGCCCCTATCTCAAGCGCCGCTATCTCCTGCGCGACTCAATGGACGAATGCACGGTGTGGTTCCGTGAACCGGTCTTCGCTTCTTGGTTTGCCGATGGCAGGCATGGAAAACCGCAATTAGTGAAGCCCCGTCCCGAGCAATCAACCCCACAGTCAACGCCGGGTTCCTCCCCAGCACGATGAGGATAGCTGTCTCGATTCTTGGAGGGGTGGCGGCATCCATACTGACGGCGATCCCTATGGCCTGGATCGGTCACGGAATTGATCAAGGAACTTCCTGGACTGTACTTCTGATTGGGGTGGTGGTTGCGGCGTGTCTTTTGAGATTTCTTCCGAAGGCAGAGCGCTCCGGGGCCATCCGGCCCATCGGTTGGATCATGATCCTAATCTTTGCCTGTGCTTCGGCCCGCGCCTTTCTCTGGTTGATCTATCCCGTGGGCGACGAATGGAAAATCCTCTCCCCGAACAACCTCGGTGATCTGGCCCTTCATCTCTCTTTCATTCGATGGATGGCTGCAGACCCGTGCTGGTGGCCGGGTAGCCCAATCCTGGCGGGAGACCCGATGCGGTATCCCTTGGGGAGTGATCTTTTCAATGCCATGCTCCTGAGAATCGGTGTTCCAGTGGAAATCGGACTCGTCTGGTGTGGCCTCATCGGTGCTGCCCTCACGGGCATTGCCCTCTGGCGGTGGGGTAAAGCTGTGGCGTTGGCGGCGTTCCTCTTCAATGACGGGATTGGCCGGTTTTTTTTGGCTAAGAAAGATGGGGTGGATCCTGAGGAGATCCTTCAGTGGAAAAATTTTTTCCTCACGCTGTTTGTGACGCAGAGAGGATTCCTGTTCGCTCTTCCTGCGGGATTGCTCCTGCTCTCGGTATGGCGGACGGAATTCTTCGGTGAAGGGAAGCGTTTCATCCCGCTTCCGGTCCAAGCATTGTTGCTCACCTGCCTTCCCCTATTCAGTGTCCATGCGGCCCTCTTTCTCGGAGTCGCGATGACAGGTCTCTGGATTCTGGCACCCGTCTCCCGGTCCGCACTTCAAAAACTGGCCATCCCTGCGTGGCCGCTGATGGCCTTTTGCGGATGGTTGGTCACGAGCGGTGCGGGAGGAGCCTCGGCGGTCCACGCCCTCGGTCTGTCCCCGGGTTGGATGAGCGATGGGACGTTCACTTTCTGGATTTGGAACTTCGGGATCGCCCTGCCGCTGGCTGTCGTGTTCTGCGTCTTGCTGATGCGACGGGGGTCATCCACCGAGGCGCGTGCTTTTGTGTGGCCTGCGGCCGTAATATTCGCCGCCTGCCTGGTTATCCGCTTTGCCCCGTGGCCCTGGGACAACACCAAGTTGATGCTCTGGTCGTGGCTCGTGATCGCTCCGTTCCTTTGGCAAGGACTCTTCTCCGGGAGAGCGCTTTCACTTCGTGTCCTAGCCGCCATCCTGCTCTTCGCCTCAGGAGCCCTGACTCTTGCAGCGGGACTCGACGGGAAGCATGGCTATGTTCTCGTGAAGCGGAGCGATCTCGACCGTGCGATGACGCTTCTTAGAGATGTGGCGCCGGGTGCCGTGATCGCCTGTGCGCCCGAATACAACCAACCCGTCTTGATGCTGGGGCATCCCGTGGTCTGCGGCTACGAGGGACATCTTTGGAGTCATGGACTCGATTACAAGGGGCGCTTGGACGCCCTCAACGCGCTCATGAATGGGGAGCCGGATTGGAAGGAAAAAGCACGACTGCTTGGGGTTTCCTATATTTTCTGGGGAGATCCTGAAAAGACCCGTTGGCCCGATTCCAAACTTCCGTGGGCCAAGGATCCAACCACTGCTCTGCACCCGGTGGTAAACCAGGGTGGATAATAGGGAGTGAATGACCGGATAGGGTTGTCTCCTGTTGCGTTTCACGGTGACTTTGCTAATGAAGAGATCATGAAGATTTCCTACCTTGCATCCCTTGTCGCCGCATCCGCACTTCTTTCTGCATGTACGACCGAGATCGGCCCCAACGGCCAACCGCGTCAAGTCATGACGCCGTTCGGCGCTGCGGCGGTCCAGGCCGTCACGGCGGCTGGGATCGGTGCGGGCACCGGAGCGCTGATGCGAGGGGTCAACCCCGTCGCTGCTGGGGCCATCTCCGCCGGGGCGGGAAGCGTCGGTTCGCAGGCAATCAATGCCTTCATTCCAAAGGCCAGTGGCCAGGGTGGCGGCTATCAGTCTCAGCCGTCCAGCCAGCAGTCTCTCTACGTTCGATCGGGTGACGGATTTGCCCCCGTCAAGATCAGCTATGTCCAGCAGCCTGACGGCTCCTATATCCCTTCCTATCCCAAGGGCCGGCAGATGTTCCGTCAATTGCCCAACGGATCCTTCGCGCCCGTCAACTGACGGTTAGCTTCCCGACTTCAACAAGCAGGGCGGTAGTATTGTCCTTGCTGGAGAGGCGGATTGATTCCTCGACCAGATGGAGTGCCGGTGGTGTGCCCGAGGCGCATCCTGCCAGCACCTCCGGGATCTTCGCATTGAAAAGGGCATCTGTTACTCCGTCGGTGCAGAGAAGGAAACGGTCTCCGGGAGAGCAGGCAACCTCACCGATCTGAGGGTCAACGAACTGATTGCCTGCACCGAGGGCCTTCTGGAGACGATTTTTTGCAGGGTGCATCTTTGCCTCGCGCTCGCTGATCTGTCCCGTCCGCTGAAGCCAACCGACATGGGTATCATCCTTGGTCAGTTGCACGATGCCTCCTCCTGACGCGGGGAGATGATAGATTCGAGTGTCGCCGATGTGGGCGAAGTGCATGATGCCACCGGAGAACCAGCAGATGCTCAGCGTCGAGCCCATGCCATGGCATTCCTCATAGCTGTCGCCGAGGTATTGGAGGGCTTTGTGGATCTCGGCAAACAGAGCACCAAAGGCTGCCTCGTACTCAATTGGTTTTCCCGCGATGCGTTTCCGGATTAATCCGGGAAACATCCGAGTGATCTTCTCAATGGTAATTTTGCTCGCGAATTCCCCAGCCTTGGCACCGCCCATGCCGTCGCTCACGGCAAAGAGCAGATCACTCTCTGCATTTGAAGTGGTCCCGTTCCTTCCCAGGTGCCGCACATCGTGAGAGTCCATGACCAGACCGAGGAAAGCATCCTCATTGTTAGGGCGCACGGGCCCCTTGTCCGAGGATCCTGACCAGGAGAGAAGCAGGGATGTAGTAGAGATGGGCTCTTGAAGGTGAAGATAATTGCCAGCTTCCGCAGTTTCTCCCAGCAGCGTTGCAAACTCGAAATCGATCAGGCAGAAACGGCCGTCTTGCTGGCGGTAGGTGACATTGCGCATCTCGGCGTCGTCATGACGGACACCGTATTCCTCGAGTTCGGCGAAGAGTTCCTTGCACCGCTCCGGATCGAGTCGGTCGACCCGGGAGCCGCAGTTGGTAGTCACGATAACCAGTTTCTCAGGATCTTCTGAGATCACTCTGGGCACGAAGCCGCATCCGGCTTTTTCAAGGTGGCGGAGGACTCGTACTTCGTTGGTAAAGCGCTCCTCGGCCTTGGGACCGTGGAATGCTTTCCGCACACTCCCGTCAAATGCGATTTGGACCGTGGCGCGCTGGGTGTCCTTGACGGTAAGCATGAATAGGGATGGGAAGGTAAAAGGTTGGAAAGTGGAAAAGGTAATGCCTTTGGGTATCGTACCTTCACACTTTTCACTTTCCTACTTTTCACGCGAAATTCCCCCACGGGAATTTCGCAAGGTGGCACCAAAGTTGCTTGATCCTATTCCGACCCTCTTTAGAATCGGTCTCAGCCAGCTTCGTCGGTCCGGACGGCGTCGGCTGATCAATAAACGACAGCCGGACACACCACAACCACCCCACATCATGGCCAAGTACAAACTCGAATATATCTGGCTCGACGGTTACGAGCCGGTTCCCAACCTCCGCAGCAAGACCACCATCAAGGAGTTCTCTAAGGCCCCCACGCTCAAGGATCTGCCGATGTGGGGATTTGACGGTAGTTCTACCCGTCAGGCCGAGGGCCGCAGCTCTGATTGTCTGCTCAAGCCCGTAGCCAGCTACGTCGATCCGACCCGCGAGAACGGCTACCTCGTCATGTGTGAGGTCCTTCTCCCCGACGGCAAGCCACATCCGACCAATTCCCGTGCCACGATCCTCGACGATCCCGACACCTGGTTCGGATTCGAGCAGGAGTATTTTCTTTATAGGGACGGACAGCCCCTCGGTTTTCCCAAGGGTGGCTGGCCCAACGAGCCTCAGGGCAAGTTCTACTGCGGAGTCGGCTATGCCGCCGCCGGTGACATCGCCCGTGAGATCGTCGAGGAGCACCTCGATATCTGCCTCGAGATGGGAATCAACCACGAGGGTATCAATGCCGAAGTGGCCAAGGGTCAGTGGGAATTCCAGATTTTCGGTAAGGGCTCCAAGAAGGCCGCAGACGAAATCTGGCTCGCCCGCTACGTCCTGATGCGCGTCTGTGAGAAGTACGGCGTCGACGTCGAGTTCCACTGCAAACCGCTCGGTAAGGATTTTGATTGGAACGGATCCGGCATGCACTGCAACTTCTCCACCAACTTCATGCGTGAGAAGGGTGGCAAGAAGTACTTCGAGAAGCTCATGGCAGCTTTCGACAAGTACAAGGACGAGCACATTGCCGTCTACGGTCCGGACAACCACTTCCGCCTGACCGGACTCCACGAGACCCAGTCGATCGACAAGTTCAGCTACGGTGTGGCCGACCGCGGTGCCTCGATCCGAGTACCCCACAGCTTCGTTAATGACGAGTACAAGGGCTACCTCGAGGATCGTCGTCCTAATTCCCAGGGCGATCCGTACAAGATCGCGAGCCGCGTGCTCCAGACCATCAAGACTGTTCCGACCAAGTAATTCGCCGGACAGTTTCCTTAATCAAAGCGCCGTCCCCGAAAGGGGGCGGCGCTTTTGTTTTTGGCAAAAAAGCATAAAGTCAGAATAATGAATGATGAAATTAAGCAAACGGGACTCCCTTCCGCCTGCCCCTTTTTCACCCTTCATCCTTCAAACTTCATCCTTGCAGGCCGATCTCGGCGGGCTATTCTACCCGATCGCGCATCAAACATTTTGCCGTCGGTCCTTGGGTGATCTTCATTTGCTGGTCACTGAAACGCGCCAAGGGTAACCCGGCAACGAGAAAACCAGATACCATGCCTATCCGCCTCGGTCGCTTCGAAATGCCGAAGACCCTCGTCAAGGACGAGAAAACCGCCACCGAAACCTACGCCAAGTTCGTCGCCGAGCCCTTCGAGGCTGGTTATGGACACACCATTGGCAACTCGCTCCGCCGCACGCTTCTCTCCTCGCTGGAAGGAGCCGCCATCACCTCGGTCCGCATCGAGGGGGCCCCGCACGAGTTCACCAGCATCCCTGGCGTCGTCGAGGACGTCGTCGAGATCATCCT
>RFPR01000130.1 GCA_009928265.1 Pseudomonadota bacterium
AGCATAGATATAGCTATATCCATTGGTGCTGCTGTTTGAGGAGCAAAGCGTAATGTTGCCCGAGGCGGTTGTGATGGTGGAGTTGCCTAGGCTGAGCGAAGACCCGGATCCTCCGGAAGATGTTAGGGAAACCGATCCGCCTTTGGTGCTTTGGATGGTCGAGTTAAAAGCATAGATATAGCTATATCCATTGGTGCCGCTGTTTGAGGAGGAAAGCGTAATGTCGCCCGAGGCGGTTGTGATGGTGGAGTTGTCGATAGAAATTGAATTGGGAGCCGTGATTTGAACAGCGCCTGAAGTACCCTCGATTTGCGATCCGTTCAGAACGATGTTGCCAGTGCTGGAGGTGATCATGATCGATCCACCATCGGTGCTTTTAAGCGACGCTCCTTTCAGATCAACCCCATTCTGGGAAATAAGAATAATGTCTCCGGCCGCCGTGGTGATATCTCCATGAATAATCAACTGGCTGCCTTCGCTGGCATCCAGTTTCACATAACCTGATCCGCTGGCAGTGATAGAGCTTCTCGTGGCGTCGCCACCGTCTATCGCACTAGGCAAATAGATCTTTGGATCCGTACTTCCAGCCATAGAGTGAAGTTCAAGATTCACATTTGGATTCAAAACAATATTAGCACGATTATTTCCCCGAGGATCCTCTAAGCTGATGTTGTAGGCCTGTAGAATGATGGTGCCACTCGTGAAATCTGTGAAAAAACTTTGGCTCATCACCCAGACCGAGTTTTTAGAGTAGTCGGTGTAACTGATTTGATTGGTAGCCGTACCGGTAATCGCACCAGTAATTGCCGGCTCACTGTAAACACTAAGATCCGTGGCACTCGTGATCTGAATCTGAGCCGGGTCGAACAGTACGGTGCCGGCTTTTCCCTTCGGAGCCCCCACCTCCACGGCACCATCAAACCCAAGGTTCTGTTTGCCGGAGATTTCCACGAAGCCGCCGTTGCCTCCTAGCGGCCCTCCGCGGACGGAAACAGACCCCGAGGAGACGGTAGTTCCATCTGCCCAATTGATGACCACTCCTCCGTCACCTTTCACGGTGGCGTCGGCATTCATAATAGCCCCTTTGTCGATCCGGAGGGTGGATGCATTCTGCATTGGTTCGCTTGCGTAGCTATTAGTAGCATTGGCCCCGCCCTGGTAGTCGCCGCCCACGAAGATCTTGCCCCCTCCGGTCGCGCCGGAGGCATCCAGCAGGGCGGTGCCGGAAAGGGTGATGGTATTCCCGAGGATCTGGATCTCTCCGCCTTTGCCCCCATTCTCGATTGACGAGTTGGCGGCAACCTTG
The DNA here is from genome assembly GCA_009928265.1 of Pseudomonadota bacterium. Classification (GTDB taxonomy): domain Bacteria; phylum Verrucomicrobiota; class Verrucomicrobiia; order Chthoniobacterales; family UBA6821; genus UBA6821. Next base: position 1,307 of record RFPR01000130.1, read on the forward strand.
CCATCCAGTTGGAGATTCCCGGTTGCTGCGCGGATTTTCACCAACCCGCCGCCGCTTTCATCGGAGGCAGAGATCACTGACGTGGAGCCGACTTTGACATCTCCTTGGGCGGCGTGAACGATCACTCGCGGCTTGATGTTCCTCGCGGCATTTCCACGGACGTCGACTATCCCATCGAGATTGATCGCGACGGCGTAGGGGTTACCCGCGGCCTTGATCTCGGCCGCCGCCGCCTGAATGGATCCGGAGTGATGGATGGAAGCCACGGTTGCTGTCTGGGACTTTACCAGTAGGCGCTCGTCTGCATTCGGCTGGTAGAGAACTTCGTCACCTGCAGCTAGACCGACCACCCCCTTGAGGGCGGAGAGTGTCCCTTCGTTGCGAACCGTGCGGGCAATGAGGGCAATATCTCCTGTCTCGGCGTGGATGGTGCCGAGATTCTCGATGGAGGCTTCGCTGGTTCCCTTGAAGTTGAGAGTTCCACACTTGAGGAAATCGTCATCGGTGATGTCGTGGGTCGATCCGATGAAGGTATTCACGTTGACCACGCCCGACTTGGTGACGGTGATGCCGGCGGGATTGATGAGGATCACGCCGCCATTGGCCTCCAACCGTCCCTCGATCATGCTGCGGGTGCCTCCTGTCACGCGGTTCAGCGCCATGCTGGAGCTGCTCGGCTGGACGAAGCGGGTCGTCTCCCCCTGCCCAATGGAGAAGGAGTGCCACCCCATGATCAGCAGATCCGTTCCTTGATGGATCGTCAGTGTATTCCCATTCTGGTCGATCGTGGCGCCGCCATGGCTCACCGAGCCACCCGCGGGGTTGGCCCGGACGGTGCTCAAATTCAAGGCCAGCCCCACCATGGCAACAATCCAACCCCACGCACAAGCACCCCTGCGACCTGGGATGGGCGCAGGGATCTGCCGGGTCGGGATCGCCGCGCAAAAAGCCATAACTTCACAACCTAACTCTGTTCGACCAGCCGTCAAGCGGCCGGAACCCTATTCGGCATGAATGAATCTCAGTCCCGTTGCTGTCGGGGCGTCACCGTCAAGGTCTGAGGAACTACTTTGCCGATGGATTGTGGGGGCAGCACACCACGCCATGAAGTGCCGGGATAGATGATCGTATCGCGGCCGATGATCGAGCCCGGGCTGAGCACGGAGTTGCAACCAATCTCCGCACGGTCACCGACGATCGCCCCGAATTTTTTCAGCCCCGTATTGACGGGGCCTTCCGTGGTCGCCACGACCACGGGCTGATGATCGAGCCGGACATTGGAGAGAATAGCACCAGCCCCGAGGTGGGCTTTATGGCCGAGAATGGAATCGCCGACATAGTTAAAATGCGGGATCTGCGCCTCGTCGAAGATCAGGCAGTTCTTGAACTCGCTCGAATTTCCCAACACGACCCCGTTACCAACCACGACATTCTCGCGGATGTAGGCGCCGTTGCGAATCTCGCATCCCTCGCCGATCCATGCGGGCCCCTTGATCATGGCACCGTGCTCGATGACGGTACCCTTTCCAATGAAGACGGCCCCGCTGATGAAGGGTTTGCCGATCAGCTTGCCGAAAATACCCGGCTTGAGTCGGAACTGGAGGTAGGGAGCGATCTTGGCGAGCGCCTCCCAGGCATGGGTGACGTTCTCAAAAATGACGCGGTGCTCGGTGCGGCCGAGGTCGAGAAGATCGTCAGGGGAGAACATGGGGAAAAGAATGACGGAGGTCGGAGGTCGGATAAATGAAAAAGGATGAACCAAGCCCATCGGAATGGGCGCGGAAGATCGCGCGTTGGCGCGACCCGAAGGGCGCCACGGCTTGCTGGGAGGCAAGTGGCGTCAATAATGAATTATGAAAGAACTGAATGCATGGGGTTTCCCGAAGAGGGGCTGAGACTCAGTGCGTAATTTTTGGTGGTATTCTTTCTCTGCGCCTCCGCGTCTCCGCGCGAGATTACTCAGCTTTTTGTTACCTTCTGCCCGTCCTTCGTGTCTTTGACAGTCCAGCCCAGGGCAGCGATTTGATCACGAATTTCGTCGCTCTTCTTCCATTCCTTGGCAGTGCGGGCGGCAGCTCGGGCTGAGACCAGTCCCTCAACCTCTGCGGGGAGGGCCGAGGCGATATCTGGCTCCAGCGCAAGCACCCCGTCCACACGGGCAAGCCAGAGGAGCATCCCCTTGGCTTGGGCCGGAGTCAGCATCCCTTCATCCATCCTGCGATTACTCTCGCGGAGTGTCTCAAAGAGAACGGCCAGAGCTCCTGAGATGTTGAGGTCATCATCGAGTGCCTCGAAGAATACCTCCGTCGCGTCACCGGGAGCCTCCGCTATGGGCTCGGATCCGGCGCTCTCGATCAGACGCTCTCGCCACGCATCGAGACGACCGAGTGCTGTGCGGGAGGCAGCGAGTCCCTCGAAGGTAAAGTTGAGCGATCCACGGTAATGTGTGGTGATCAGAGCATAGCGCACCTCGCGTCCGGTCCATCCCTTTTGGAGCAGATCCCTCAGGGTGAAGAAGTTTCCTGCGGACTTCGCCATCTTCGACCCTTCGACCATCAGATGGGCGCAGTGCATCCAGTAGCGGACAAATGGCCCCGCACCATGTCCGGCACATTCGCATTGGGCAATTTCGGCCTCGTGATGCGGGAAGATGTTGTCCACGCCGCCGCAGTGGATGTCGATGGTTTCGCCCAGAAGACCTGTTGCCATGGCGCTGCACTCGATATGCCATCCTGGGCGTCCTTTGCCCCAGGGACTCTCCCAGCCGACGGATCCATCCTCGGGAACCCAAGCCTTCCAGAGGGCAAAGTCGGCCACGGCCTCCTTTTCGTATTCATCACTCGCCACTCGTTGGCCGGGACGCTGTCCCTCGAGATCCACTCGGGCGAGTTTCCCGTAGCCGGGGAACGAGGCGATCCGGAAATAGACCGACCTATCCTCAGCCTGATAGGCATGACCGCGCTCCATCAGCGTGCCGATCATCGCGATCATCCGCGCGATCTGCTCAGGGTCAGTCGCTGCGGGATAGGCCTCGGCAGGAAGAAGTCGTAGGGTTTCGGCATCCTCGAAAAAGGCCTTCTTGAAAGGATGCGTGTAGTCGCCGAGTTGAATCCCCGAGGCGACGGCGCCGCGGATTGTCTTATCATCGACGTCGGTAAGGTTCATTACGCGCCGTACGGCGAAGCCGCGCTCACGAAGATGACGCTGGAGCAGATCCTCAAAGACGTAGGCGCGGAAGTTCCCGATATGCGCATGGGCATAGACGGTCGGTCCGCAGGTGTAGAGGGAAAGACTCCGGCCCTCGCCGACTCGGGGAACAATCTCCTCAAGCGAACGGGTGAGCGTGTTAAGAATCTGGACGGGCATCCGGCAGCTGGGTTTATTCCTGAGGCATCGAGAGCGATGCGGTCGCCAGCGCCGCGATTCCCTCGCCCCGACCTAGGAACCCAAGGCACTCGTTGGTGGTGGCCTTTACGCCGACACGCTGGGAATCGATCCCGATCGCATCCGCAATCCTCTCCCTCATCTGCTGGACAAAGGGTCCGATGCGCGGCTCCTCGGCAACTAGGGTCGAATCGACATTCACGATCCGCGCCCCCGCCTCTGCGAGGATACCGGAGACACGTCTCAGGATCTCGAGGCTGGAGATGCCGCGGAGGCTCTGGTCGGTATTGGGGAAGTAGTGGCCGATATCCTGCAGGCCGGCAGCTCCCAGCAAGGCGTCGGCAATGGCATGGCTGAGGACATCCGCATCGGAGTGTCCGGCCAGGACAAGTCCCTGAGGGTGGCGCAACGTGACCCCTCCAAGGACAAGGGGTCGCATGCCGTCTCCTGCTTCGAGACCCGATACCGCTGCGCGTGATCATGGTTTTGGAAGTTTGCAGATAGGAGCTAGAAGATGGGGCGGCTAGCCTTAAAGATGGTTAAAGGGGATGTGTCCGCTGGATGCGACGACGGAAAACTTGTCCGGGATGGATTCGTGGGGCTTGAGATCGACCTTCCCTCCCGCCAATTCGACCAGAAGCATGCCGGCGGCGATATCCCAGAGGCTGATCTGACTCTCGATGTAGGCGTCGAGACGGCCACTTGCCACATAGGCGATGTCCAGTGCGGCGCTTCCCATCATGCGGGTCTTGCGTACAGAGCGCATCATCGCTCCGAGGACTGGGAGTCCCTTCTCGATCGAGGCCTCCGTCTTTGACACCCCGACAGAAACAATGGCGTCGGAAAGCTTGGCTCGCTCACTGACGCGGATCGGGCGACCGTTCAGCAGCGCACGTCCCGTCGCGCGGGATGCCTCCCAGAGTTCGCCCGTCATCGGCTGGTAGATCACGCCCGCAGTGATCACTCCGTCGCGGCGATGCGCGATGGAAACCGCGAAATGTGGGACTCCGTAAAAAAAATTCACCGTCCCGTCGATCGGGTCGATGATCCACTGGTCGGAGGCCGTCTGGTCCCCCCTCACCCCCTCCTCCCCGTAGATGGCGTGACCCGGAAAAATGGCAAGTATGAGCGACTCGATGAGTGCCTGCGATCGGCGGTCGAGCTCCAGTTTGATGTCGTGCGCCTCGGCGGAATCGACGTTGAGTTCCCGCTCGAAGTGACCGCGGATCATGCCGCCAGCGGCCAG
>RFPR01000014.1 GCA_009928265.1 Pseudomonadota bacterium
TCTCCGTCATTGATGACACCATCGGAGCTAAGGGTGGCCTCCTGACAGTGGTCCATGACGGGAAGTCCGAACTGCTTTGCATATTCGACGGCACGGAGCATCACACCGTGGTTCTGAACGCAGCGGCCGTCATCCGTGAGGGCCACCACCCCCGCAGCGGCCAGGGCACCGATCGGGGCCATCTCCTCGCCCGCGATCCCGCGGGTAATCGCCCCGGTGCAGTAGACGTTCACGATGGAATTTGTGGCAGCCTTTTCCTGAATCCAGGCAATGGTCGCCGGACTATCGGCGACGGGTGAGGTGTTGGGCATGCAGACCACCGTCGTGAATCCGCCGAAGGCGGCACATCGGGATCCGCTGGCGATGGTCTCTTTGTGGGACTGTCCAGGTTCCCGGAAGTGAACGTGGATATCGATGAGTCCGGGCGAGACCACTTTGCCTGCCGCATCGATCACCGTCGCTTTGGACGGCTTGTTATCGGTGATCACCCCGTTCTCGAGATAGAGATCGCGGACGGTATCGGATCCGGACGCGGGATCGATGACCCGTCCACCCTTGATGTGAAGCGCTTCGCTCATGAGGATTATTCGTTGGTTTCGATCCGGGCGAAGGGAGCGCCGCCGGAACAGAGGTAAAGGACGGCCATGCGTACGGCGAGGCCGTTGGTGACCTGATCCAGAATGACGCTACGGCCGCTGTCGGCAACGTCGCTGTCGATCTCGACACCGCGGTTCATGGGACCGGGATGCATGATGAGGCATTCCGAAGGAAGCCGGTCGGCGCGTTTCTTAGTGAGGCCGAATCGTGCGGTATACTCGCCGGTACCGGGGAAGTATTCCATGCGCTGGCGCTCGTGCTGGATACGCAGGAGGTTAAAGACGTCGACCTTGCCGATCACCTCGTCAATGCTATGGGCGACGGAGACACCGAGCGAGGAGAAGGACTCCGGCACAAGGGTAGGAGGTCCCACAAGGGTGACCTCGGCGCCGAGTTTGGTCAGGAGATGGATGTTCGATCGAGCAACGCGGCTAAACAGGATATCGCCGACAATGGCCACCCGGACGCCCTCGATCCGCCCGAGTTTTTCGCGGATCGTGAAGGCATCTAGAAGGCCCTGCGTTGGGTGCTCATGCGCACCATCACCGGCGTTGATGACCGAGGCCTGGAGACGATCGGCGAGAAAACGGGCGCTGCCGGCCGATTTGTGCCGGATCACGATCAGATCCGCCCGAAGAGCCTCAAGGTTACGCGCTGTGTCGAGAAGAGTTTCCCCCTTCTCAAGGCTGGAAGCGCTGGCTGCAATATTCACCACGTCGGCACTCAGACGAAGGGCGGCAAGCTCAAAGGAGATCCGAGTGCGGGTGCTCGGCTCCACGAAGAAGTTCACAAGTGTTTTACCCCGCAGTGCCGGGACTTTCTTGAGGTTGCGCTCCCCCACCCCTTTGAAGGCGGTGGCGGTATCGAGAATGGCCATCAGTTCGCCAGGCGAGTGATCGCCAAGAGCGCAGAGGTCCTTGTGGTTCCAGACAGGTGTCATGATGCGGAGACTAGGGAGGAAGGGATCAGGGTCACGGAGTCGGGAACCTTATCGTTCTCCTCGAGGCTCACCCTGATGCGGTCCCCGGGTGAGGTCGGGATGTTTTTGCCCACAAAATCGGCACGGATGGGAAGTTCCCGGTGACCACGATCCACAAGGACGGCAAGTTGGATCCTGGAGGGCCTTCCGAAGGAGGCGACGGCATCCATCGCAGCTCGGACACTCCGTCCTGTGAAGAGCACATCGTCGACCAGGATCAGGAGGCGGCCGTCGAGATCTATGGGAAGTTCGGTCAACTCCAGAACGCTCACTCGGGCTCTGGTCGCAAGATCGTCCCGGTGCATCGAGACATCGACAATCCCGAAGGCAGGCGAGATTCCCTCGATCTCGGCGATATGGGAAACAATCCGGCGTGCTAGAATTTTGCCCCTTGTGGGGATGCCCGCGACCACAAGACGTGAAATGTCGAGGTTTTGCTCGATGATTTCGTGGGCAATGCGACGGATCGCCTTCCGAATGGTGTCGGCGTCCATGACCCCGATCCCGGTTTGCTCCACCTTTGTCTGTTGCTGTTCTTTTTTCATCTCCTTGGGGTCTCTCGGGACCTCCTTAAAGGGTTGTTTTCTTGGCGGGTCAGGGGACCTTGGAGGCTGCCCTGAATTGTCGCCAAGTCGTTCGATGCTTCAGCATCCAGTCGAGAAGTGCTTTTTCAAATCCGATGTCACGACCCTGCTTCTCGCTCTCGATCCACTTGTGACGCAAAATCTCTTCTCTCTCCGCCAAGAACTCCCGGTAGAGGGTCGAGTTCTTCAGGAGATCGGCCGCATCAGTCGATGCTTGGGCTCGAGTCATTAAATAACATTTAACAGCAAGAGTGATGGCCGTCAATCATTCGGACTATCGGTTACTTCTATTCCATTCTCGTGCGTTGGCATCCCTGATAGGCCAACAGCAAGCCCGCCACAATATGCACTAGCAGGACCATCAGGCAGAGATCCCCTGCCGAAAGAGTCGTCTGAATGACCATGGCGGCAATGTCATAGTACCGCTCACCGCGAAGGGTCTGGAGCATTCCAGACCAACTCCAGTAGGCCGCAATGAAGGGACGGGTGATTGTTCCGAGCCATTGGGGAAGGGCCAGCACCGCACCCGAAAGAGGCAACTGGAAACCGACCAGATAGATCGATGCGAGCGATGCCTGCTCCGCGGTTCCCATATAGCTCGAGATCGCGAGGCAGACGGATGTCATGGCGGCATTCACCAGGAAGAGAAACAGGAGTTGGGGAGCCAGTTCCCCGGGGAAGGAACAGGTATGATGAATGAAGAACCCCATCCAGAGCGACTGGACCGCGCAGAGCAGTCCGAGAAAGAGGATCTTACTGAGCAGGTAGGCACCCGTGCCGAGGCCCGCCAGCTTCTCCTTCTCAAAGATCTGCCTCTCCCCGGCGATCTCACGACCCGAATTGTTGGCACCCATCAGGGTCAGCAGCACCACCTCAAACATGATGATTCCGGAAACAAGACTACCGACGGAGCTGGCCTGTTTTAAAAAATCAAGCGCCTCGCTCTGCTGCTGGAGGACATTGACATCGAGACCCATGCTGAGGTTCCGGATCTGCGGCAAACCCTTCCACCCAAAGATGGAAACAATCGCCGGAAATCCGAAAACCAGCCCGGCCTGCAGCCAGAGCTGGGAATGGCTCCTGAAAAAGATCTTCAACCTACGTTCCGTCAACGTGATGAATTGGGAAATAACTCCGGGTGTTCCCCCCTCGGAAACTGCATTCCCAGCCCCGTCATCGGGAACCTTGCATCCACAGACCTTGCAGAACTTTACCTCGTCAGGGCATTCAGCCCTGCACTCGGGGCAGGTCCGGACTCGAGATGTCGGCTCAATCACCACCCGTGCCTCACGCCCCTGTTGAAAAGCATCGGCATGTTTCTTCCAGGAAGCCTGCCACTCCGACGGCTCCCGGTCCGGCAGGCGCGGATAGACCAATTCGGGTCCCTCGACCCGGAAATAATGAGAGAGATGGGAGGGAGCCCCGGCATAGGCCAAGACACCGCGGTAGAGGACGGCCACTGCATCGTAATCGGAAAGGTTCTTGAGACTGTGGGTCACGGAGATCACGAGACGGTTGCCATCGCGCGCTACCCTCCTGAGCAGGGTCACGATCTCCTCCTCCGACTGGGGGTCAAGCCCGCTTGTCACCTCATCGCAGAGCAGGATTGGTGGACTGCTCACCAGTTCCATAGCCAGGGCGAGACGGCGCTTTTGACCTCCGGAAAGAACCTTGACCCGGCGCTCTGAAAACTCGGCCATTCCAACCTCGGCAAGAAGGCGGGTCACCAGCGACTCCCTCTCCTCACTGGAAAGCTCTGCCACCCGTAAACGTGCTGAATACTCAACGCATTCCTCCACGGTCAGTTCCTCGTGGGCGATGCTGAACTGGGGGACATAACCGATCTCCGAGGGTTTAAAGTCTTCCTCAGAGAAGTCGCGACCATCCCATCGGATCGCTCCCTCCTCTTCTCCTGCGGCGATTCCAGCGATGACCTTCAGCAGGGTGCTCTTGCCACATCCGGAAGGACCGATCACGGCGACAAATTCACCTTGGGAAAAGGAAGCGGAAACATCGGAAAGCAGGGGTTGCCCTGAATCGCCAATACGGAGGGAAATGCCTTCTAGGGAGAGCATGTTCAGAAGTTTGCCTTTCTCTTCCGATACTCACAAGCATGCAAAAGTCCTCTTTGCAGGCCTTGCCTGAGCGCTGGGCGCCAATAGAATGCTCGTCATGAACATCGCGATTCTAGGCGGAGGCCGCATGGGTGGTGCCCTCATCCGGGGTATGCTTACCGCAGGCATCACCACGGGGGACAAGATCACCCTTTCCTCCTCCTCGGCTGAGAAGGCGTCACTGGCGGCTGCGGATCTCGGCGTTACCCCTGCCTCCACGAACGATGAGGCGCTCAAGGAGGCTTCCGTGGTTTTCCTCTGCGTGAAACCGGCTAAGGCACTTGGGGTGGTGGAAGAAAACGCCATCCACCTTGCCGGGAAACTGCTGATCTCCGTCGTGGCGGGTGTAAGATCTTCCGATCTTCTTAAGGCGGGGGGAAGCGGACTGCGCCTCATTCGATCCATGCCCAACACGGCTGTACGCCTGCGCCGCGGAATCACAGCGATCGCTCCCGACGCATCGGCCACCGACGACGACCTAATGACGGCAAAACATCTCTTTTCCTCGGTAGGCCTCGCGGTCGTTGTCCGGGAGGAGGACCTCGATACGGCGACCGCAGTCAGCGGCAGTGGCCCGGCATTCGCCCTCCTCATGCTCGAAGCGCTGATGCAGGGAGGCATCGAGGGCGGACTCTCTGAGGAACAGTCGCGGATCTTTGCCTCGGGAGCTCTCGAGGCAGCAGCGGCACTGACGTCAGGATCCGAGAACTCACCCCTCGCCCTGCGTGCCGAGATCACCAGTCCGGGGGGAACGACTGCGGCAGGGCTGCAGGTCCTCGAGGATTCCGATTTCACGACAGCCGTCCGCAGTGCGGTGCGGGCAGCCCGGGCGCGTTCCATCGAGCTTTCCAAACAGTTTCAGAAGGGATGATAGATTCCGGTCGTTCATGCACGGTCTCGGCATTGATTGCTTTGCACTGCCTGATTGCCACGGCCTTTGCCACCCCTGTCGAGGATCGTAGGGTCCAATCCCTCGACATCCAGGCGGGAAAGGCCTTCTCCTCGGGAAATCTTCCGCTTGCGGAACAGCTCTATGGTCAGGCCCTCTCACTCTCGCCTTCCTCACCTCGGCTTCTGGTGAATCTTGCCGCCGTCAAGACACGCCAGGGAAAAACGGCTGAGTCGGTCGAGCTGACCCAAAAAGCCCTCTCCTGCGATTGGCAAAATCCCCAGGCCTGGCTACTCCTCGGCATGAATGCACTCGAATCAGGAAAGGATGATGAGGCTCTTGCCTACCTGATGCAGGCTACCCTGCGAGATAATGCCAATCCTCGCGCCCACAACTACCTGGGCATCGCGGCAGGCAGGAAAGGATGGAGCGAGGTTTCGGAAAAGGAACTCCGAAGGGCGGTCGAACTGGATCCGGATTATGCCGACGCCAATTTCAATCTGGCCGTCTTCTATCTCGCCAGAACCCCCCCGTTAATCGGCCGCCACTACCAGAGAGCCCTTGATCTCGGCGCGCCACATGACGCCGCACTCGAGGCACGGCTCTCCAAAGCGGTTGCCAGCCCGGCCTCTTCTCCTTCATCCTCCGCGGCGCTTCCTTAATTATTCCGCTAAGCCGCTTCCATGACCTCCGTGACACGACTTGCCGTTATTCTTCTATTGCTCAGTCCCTTTCCCCGTCTCGCCGCCGCACCCCCTCCCCCCGACGTAAAGGCAGCCTCGGTCGTCCTCATTGATGCCCTGACGGGTGATGTGCTCTACGAGCACAATTCCAACGAGCGGCGCCCCGTCGCAAGCACCCAGAAACTCCTCACCTCGCTGATCGTCGCCGAGCAGGGGAATCTCGAAAAAGAGGTCATCATCCAGGCTGTGGACGAGTTGACCGAGCCGACAACCCTGCAACTCAAGCCAGGCTCCTCATACTCGCGCGGTTACCTCCTGCAGGCCCTTCTGGTCAAAAGCGCCAATGACGTCGCCAGGGCACTCGGTCGCGACGTGGCCGGCTCAATCGAGGGATTCGCCGAGATGATGAATCGCCGTGCCGCGTCACTGGGGGCCCCCTCCTCCCATTTCGTCAACCCAAACGGGCTTCCCATTCCTGATCAGTATTCGACGGCTGCTGACATGGCAAAAATCGCGCGCGCCGCGCATGAGAATCCGATTCTTCGACCGATCATGACGATCAAATACCTGCCGTTCCGCTATGCCGACGGCCGCGTCCATCTACTCCAGAACACTAACCGGACAATGCGCGAGAATTGGTTCTGCACCGGCATGAAGACGGGCTATACCGACGCCGCCAAACATTGCCTCGTCTCGAGCGGAGAATGGAACGGCCGCGAGGTGATCTGCGTCATCCTCGGCGGCTCCAAGGAGCGGGTCTTCAATGACTCCGCCAAGCTACTGCGCTGGGGACTGGGACTGCCCCAGGAGAGCATCTCCCCAACCCGATCAGGCAGTGATGCTCAGCGTGTCGCCAAGAAGCATCATCTGCGCCACGGCAAGCCCCGCAAGTCTTCAACCCGATGACCCGGAGCTACCAGCTCCATCCTGCTGAAGGAGACGGATACGATATCGATTTCGCCAAGGCGCTCAACGAGCAGCAACTCGCGGCCGTCACCTCCGAGGCCGGACCTCATCTCGTCATCGCGGGCGCGGGCAGCGGCAAGACACGCACCCTTACCTACCGCGTTGCATGGTTGCTCGGTCAGGGATACAGGCCCGGCGAGATTCTCCTCCTGACCTTCACGAATAAGGCCGCAAGAGAGATGCTCGAGCGGGTGAATGACCTTCTTCCGGGAGCCTCCGATGGGCTCTGGAGCGGAACATTCCACTCGATCGGACACCGAATTCTGCGCAGGAACCCCGAGGCGGCTGGCTTCGGCCAAGGCTTCACGATCATGGACAGGGAAGATCAGGAGGAATTACTCGAATCCGTGGTGGCCCGACTCGGCTTCCGCGCCAATGATAAGCGCTTTCCCAAAGGAGAGGTCCTCGCGGAGCTTTTGAGTCTCTCCTGCAATACCGGGGATTCTCTCAGGACGCTTCTGGCCCGCCGCTACCGCTACTTCATAGATTTGGAGGAGCAGATCGCTCAGGTGGGTGCGGCCTACGAGGGACGCAAGAAGGAGGTGAACTCCCTCGACTTCGACGACCTTCTTTCCAAGACACACGAGTTGTTGCTGACAAATCCAGAGATCGCTGCCTCTTACCAACGCCGCTTCCGAGCCATCCTCGTCGACGAGTATCAGGACACCAACCGACTCCAGGCCGGACTCATCGACACCCTTGCCGCTGCGCACCGCCACATCATGGTTGTCGGTGATGACGCCCAGTCCATCTACTCGTGGCGCGGGGCAGATTTTGCCAACATTCTGGAGTTTCCCAAGCGCTACCCCGATGCCGTGATGCACCGCATTGAGACGAACTACCGGAGTGTCCCTCAGGTTCTCGAGTTGGCCAACGCCTCCATTGCCAACAATCCGCGCCAGTTCCCCAAGGAGCTCAGGGCTGTGCGCAAGCCTTCCGTTACCAAACCCGCCCTTGTCCCGTTGGCAACCAACAACGAACAGGCCTCCTTCATCGCCCAGCGCGTCCTAGAGCTTCACGATGAGGGAATCGATTTCTGCGAGATGGCGGTGCTCTACCGCGCCCACTACCACTCGATGGAGATTCAGCTCGAGTTCACCCGTCGTGGAATCCCATTCGGGATCACGAGCGGACTGCGATTCTTCGAGCAGGCGCATGTGAAGGATACGGCAGCTTTCCTGAAGTTTGCCGTCAATCCGAACGACGAGGTGGCCTTCAAGCGCATGGTCCGGCTACTTCCCGGCATCGGCACCAAAACGGCCGAGATCCTCTGGAACAAGACGGCGGAGCTGCTCGGTGGAGGCCGTTCCTTCGGAATCCTTGAAAAAGGATGCAAGCCCCCAGCCAAGGCTGCGGGGGGATGGTCGCAACTTGTCGCCACACTCGTCCAACTCGCCCCCTCAGGGACCCCGGCACCCCCCTCCGAAATGATCTCTGTGGTCACCACGGGACTCTACGACGACTACATGCAGGCCAAGTTCGCCAACTACGAGGCGCGCAGGGATGATCTCAACACCCTGGCCAACTACGCCCGCCAGTTCGATCAGACCGAGGAATTTCTCGCCCAACTCACCCTCCTCGGAGGAACCGAGACAAGCGAGGTCCGAGGGGGAGACGATGAGGAGGACAAAGTCTGTCTCTCGAGTATCCATCAGGCCAAGGGACTGGAGTGGCAGGCTGTCTTTTTGGCCTGGCTCACCGAGGGGATGTTCCCCGGCGCTCGTTCACTTGAGGATGAGAACGCGCTGGAGGAGGAACGGCGCCTCTTCTACGTGGGGGTGACCCGCTGCAAAGAGGAACTCTACCTCACCTATCCGGAACTTCGCCTCAATGCCGCGTATGGCGAGGCCTTCCAGCGCCCGTCACGGTTCCTTGAGGAACTCCCCGAGCATCTCACCGAACGTTGGGAAGTCGCCCGCGCCGTCTCCCGCTTCACCCCCCAGGGACAGAGGGAACAGCAGAAACCGTCCCACGTTAACCGGGACTTCGACCCCGCTGACGAGTCCCAACTTCCCGAGTGGGAGGATTAGAAAACCTCATTATCAGGCAGCTGCCGCGTGCCGGGATCGTTCAGCCGCCCTCGCCACGAAAAGTTCGATTGATCTCATGGCCTGATCGATGAACCAAAGCGCGGTGGCCAGAAGGATTCCGGCCAACATACTGAACTGGATCCTGAGAATTCCCTGAAAGTTTTGGATAGGACCAGGTGCCATCAGAATGCCAGCCGAAGTGACTATGATGAAAAGTGCAAGGCGCGGTGCATACTTCGGCAAGGAAGCCTTTGCGAAGTGCATTGAGAAAATGACTGTCAGGTAGAGGACTAGATAAATGGCGAAATTGTTCGTGGAGAAGGCCACCACGATGTCAAAGGCCGCACCCACAACCATACCAAGGCAGGAGATGGAGAGATTCCACGCCATGTCGGTCTTGTCGCGGATCGTGCAGAGTTGGACTCCCCAGGTCAGCGACATGAGGACCACAAAGGAGGAGGCGAAATACTGGGAAGTCAGCACCCCGAACCACTCGGCAGTACTGGCGCAGAATCCCAGGAAGAGAAGATCGCGAAGAGGATACGCGGTGGGGCGCGTGCGAGCGGCAGCGGGCGGTTTTTTCACCGGGACGAAAAAGAAGGCGAGCGCGGCGGCGGTCAGCCCCACCGAACAATAAAGCGCACGGTAAAATCCCCCGAAGATGGGTTCGTTCGCGGCACCACCGAACATGTTGTCGAGTGATCCGCTCAGGCCGTATCCAACAATGGTCATGGTAGCGAAGTCCCGACTCTTTGAAGCCATGCGGTAGAGAAGCACCACCAGCGTGAAATAGGCCGGGATAAAAAGCCATGCAGCCTCGCGGAACAGCGTCTCAGCTCCCATTCCGACGATTCCACCGAGCCAGACCAGCAGGAATCGCTGGCGCATAAGCGCCCTTCGGAAGGTAGGCAGCGAGGCCACGAGCGAGGCGCATAGGATTGCCCGCACGGCGTGGGGATAGCGGAGGATCTCCGCGGTCACCATGGCAAGACCGCACGCCAGAGTAATCCTGCCGGCGTACCTGACGGGAATGTTCACGGGGCCGGAGCGGTCGGAGGCAACTGCTCGCCGGCGGGAACAAGGGGAAGATCACCCGCTGTTCCAAGCGGGGCCCTGAATGCCGGGGCGGAATTCTTCTGAAGCTCATTCAGTCGCTTCAGGCCTTCTTTCACATCGCTCCCGGTGCGGACGATCACGGCCGCCGTTCCGCCGTTACGGAAATTCAGCGCCTCCGTTTCATCAAGAACGATGCGGACAGGAAAGCGCTGGGCCAGCAGAATGAAGTCCAGTGTTGGGGAGACATTCTGGAGTATCCCCTGCCCTCCCGGTGAATTCAGCGACCGCCCGTATTGCGGTGTGATCGCCTTGGGCACGCCCTGCACGATGCCACGCAGTTTCCTATTGGACTCGGCAAGGAGATAGACATCCACGGCCATACCGGGTCTGACCCGAAGAAGATCGGTCTCACGGAAATTGGCCAGCACGTACCAAATTCGGTCATCAACGATTGAAAATATCTGCTCCCCCGTGGCTGCGTAGGCACCGGGAGTGATCTGGAGATTCACCACAAACCCGTCACATGGCGCGTAGACCTTGCAGTAGGAGAGCTTCAATTCGGCATCGCGAAGGGACGCCTCAGCCGCCAGTTTGCGAACATTCACGTCGCCCTTCTCACCCAGGAGGTTGCGGGCCCTCTCTAGCGATGCCTTATCCTGAGCGACCTTCTGGGTGGCCGTGAGGGCCTCGGTCTGGGCGAGTTGGTTCTTGTCGACCGTCACGTAGAGGTTGCCCACGAGAGCCTGGACTCGCTTGGCATAATCGACGGCATAGTCGGCCTTGGCCTGGCTTTGCTTGAGTCCCGCATCGGCGGCCGCGATCTGATCCTTGTAAGCCTGGATCTCGAGATCGGTAAGAGCCAGTTGAGCCTTGGCCTTTTCCGCCTCGGCCTCATAGGGACGGGAATCCAACTCAAGCAGGAGATCCCCCTTTTTCACCAGTTGGTTGTCCTTCACATGGATGGCAGTGATCGCCCCTCCGACCTGTGGACTGACCCCGATCAGGTTGGCACGGACCTGTGCATCCTCCGTCCTGGGGTTGAGACGGATGTTCCGATAAACTTCGATTGCAGTCAGAATGGCTGCTGCATAGGCCGCGAGTGAAATGAGAACGCCAATGACACGCTTGATCTTCCTTCCCGTGTCATGAGGAGGGGATGCCAGGGTTGCGGCTTGGGACTCTACCGGATCGCTCATCGGGCCGAAAAGAAAATCAGCCAGATACCGCAGATGAGCGAGCTCAGCAGGGCGGCATAGACCAGGGTGATCGGAACCAGGAACGGAATAATCCCAGTTCTCAGGAAAATCAGGTGGATGACCCAGAAGGAAAGAAGCCCCCCGATCATGCAGAGAAGCCAGGCTGGAAAATAGGCACCCGCGATGTTGAGTTGCGGATCACAACCCGTCATCGTCAACATGGCCAGAACAGCCAAGGCAGTTACCCATCGTGACATCCCCTCACACTAGAAGAGCCCGGAGAAGGGCGGCAACGCTAATTGCCGCCTCAGCTCTCCTGTGCTCTTTGGCGCTACACGCCAAACAGAAAAGCGACGCTCTGGGATCGCTCGTTACCAAGGGTTTTTTTCCGGAGTCCAACTATCCGCTGGCCGCCTCGAGTTCATTCGATCCCTCGCGTGGCTACGAGCTTTCCTCCTTGATCGAACTGGGGTTGGCCAATAATCCCCAAACCCGCTCCTCATGGTTCAACGCCTTAGTCAGTCGAGCAAAGATCGGGGAAGCCAAGTCTCTTTATTACCCGAAACTTTCGTTCACGGCCCAAGGGGGATACATCAAGACTTTCTACCCTACCCAGTCGGGAAATTTGAGCGCCGTCACGACTGACGTGATCCCCGACCTCGAACTGGAATACCTTCTGCTCGATTTCGGTCGCCGTGATGCCGACGTGCGTCGCACCATGTTCCTACTCGAGGCGGCGAACCTCTCTTTCAGCCGTAACGTCCAGAAAACGGTCTTTGCCATCCAGCAGTCTTATTTCGCCCACACGGCTTCCCTTTCCCAGCGTGATGCTGCAAAAGCCAACCTGGAACTCTCCAGGACCATCCTGGGAATGGTGGAGTCTCAGGTTGCCGCCGGACTCGGCACCAAGCCCGAACTCGACACCGCCCGCAAGATGCTAGCTCAGGCGGAATTCGACATGGCAGCAGCCGAACGCAATGTCGAGGTCACGCTTGGCAATCTCCGCGTGGCCGCGGGGTTGCCGGCCAATGCACCGCTGAAGGTTCTACCAGGTCACGCCGGTTCACAATCGCCCAGCCTTGATGCCCTTGGCTCCGGCGTCGACCTTCTTATCGACCAGGCGGTGAAAAAGCGTCCGGACCTTGCAGCGCGGGAATCTGAAATCAAGGCCAGCAGGGCCGCGGTCCAGCGCGCCAAGGCAGACTTTCTTCCCAAACTTTCCCTGCAGGGCGATGTCTCCAACGACACCTACGTCTATACCGCTGCGGTCCCTCCCCAGAGCGGAACATATTACGGGAACCGCGTCGGGTACTCGGGATTCGCCGTGCTGAGTTGGGATCTCTTCGACGGGTTCCAGCGCGTGGAGAAAGTCAAGGAGCGACAGGCTGAGGAATCCCAGGCCAGAGCAGATGCCGAGTCCACTCGATTGCAGACGACTCAGGATGTCTGGACGGCCTACAACGATTCGCTCAAGGCGCGCAAACGGGTCGCCTATGCGGACTCGCTGGTTGCCTCGGCGGAGGAGAACTTCAAATCCGCCCAGGCCGCTTTTACCAACCAACTTCTCAACATCACCGACCTCGTCTCCAATCAGAGCGCTTTGGCCGCCGCACGCTTTGAGCAGTCCGGAGCTAAGGCCGATTACCTCACCAGCCTCGCCGCACTTTCCCTGGCGATGGGTAACGTTCCCCCCCCAAGGGGAACCGGTGTGAAGCCAGCTTCGCTTTGAGTCACTTCCTCCGGTAACGGGCCGTAATCAGGCCTGCTGTACCCTTGGTCGCCGAAACGAGTTCCCACTCCAAATCCTGCGCAAGAAACTCTCCGGGAAGACCCGAAAGGGTCGCTGTGGAATTCCCCCCAGCGATCAGCGGATGGATGGTGAGAATAAGCTCCCCGGCCTTGAGAACCCTATCAAAGGGAATCCCTCGCCGACTTGGCTTTCCCAAAGCGGTGAGAAGTTTCCCATCAAGACTGACCGAGGCACGAAGGATAGCCTCCATGGGATGAGTCAGGAGGCGCGCTCCTCGTCCTCAACGCGTTGCTCGATCGCACCAACCTCCCCTTCAATCTCATCGAGCGAAGCAGATTCCTGACCTGCACGATAAAGGAGGCTGACCACGCCTCCGATCAGACTCCAGCAGACCATGATGGCGAATCCGGTGATGGAAATGAGTACCCCGAGATCCTCCGGAGTGCCATAGAGCGAGTGCAGCATGGAGGAGAAGAGTTTCTCTCGGACACCGATCCCAGCGAGGCTGATCGGCATTGCGCTGATTGTGTTGACGATGGGGATGACGGAGGTCATGGCCGCAGGCCCGGGATTTCCAGGAAAGGCGGTTGCTGCAAAGATCGCACCGCAGAAGATGAAAAGATTGAGCGGAAGGGAGATCAGGATAGCCGCCACGACAGCCTTCCAATCACGTGCATAGACTGAGAAGGCACGGGCGGTATCGAGAATCGCCGCATGACCGGGCATACTCGCAGGAATACGCGAGGCAAGATGAAAGCGGTCGACGATGAGCCCTACGGCCACCAAGACCAATGTCGCGGCAAAGATCACGCAGACGGCCAACGTGAATGCCCTGACCATTGGGAGCGAGGTCAGTTCCTTGAAAAAGAAAAGAAAGACTCCCGAGGAAACGAGGATGAGGGCAAACATACCGGCGAGACGGTCGACCACCACGCTCAGGAAGACAGCGCTCTTTGACTTGGGAGCCTCACGGACCGCATAGAAGATCTTCACCAAATCACCTCCGGTTCCGCCGGGAAGGAAGAGATTGTAGAACATCCCGATCATCACGAGCTGCCAGACGCGGAACCAAGGCAAGGAAATACCCTGCACACGCATCAGCAACTGCCACCGGAACGCACCGCAGACAAGCACCAGACCGAAGCTCAGGAAGGCTGGAACAAGCCACAAGGGGTTGGCCTTCCCAAGAGCCTGCAGCATCTGGGTCCGCTTGGTAGGGTCGTGGAAAATCCACCAGAGCAGGAGCAGGGTGACGGCGGCCTGAACCAGGGTAATCAGGAGCTTTTTCAGATTCATTCAGAGAAAAGGGTTTTCCAGCGGGCGACCGAAGAACGGATGGCCTCGGGCGTGGCGTTGCGGGAGAGTTCGAGCACGTAGGGAAGGGAGGATGGCAGAAGCGGCACAAGGCGGTCGAAGGGAATCTCCCCCTCGAAGGGAACAAGATGATCCTTGTCCGGCCATGCGGCATCCTGAAGATGCGCCCCCACCGCATAGGGAGCGATTTCCCCAAGCCATTGGGCGTGATCAAGCAGACCGAGGGATTCCCTCATCTGGGCATGACCGAAATCGTGCCAATAGCGCAGATGGGTCGAGTCAAAACTCTTCATCAATGCCAGCAGTTCCCTCTCGGTCGGGAAGGCCTCGAAATCGCTCCTATTCTCGATAACCAGTGTCAGGTTCCGAGTGGAAGCCTCCTCGACAAGCGGTTCCAGGGCGCTCATCAACCGTTTCAAATATCCCTCGGAAGCCCCCTCTCGCTTCATCACCGCATCTAGTTTTGCACGGCAGTAGGAACGGTCGGCGACTCCCTTCTCCCTAAGTAGGGAAAGAAGCCCGTCGGTCATGCCCCGCATGCTCTGGATTCTTCCAAGATGAAGCACAACGAACCGGGCGCCGAACTCGGAAGCGGTTTCCATGGTCTGGCGGGTCAACTTGATCGCCCTTTCCCTCTCGCGGGGACGGTGCGAGGAAAATTCATAGCAGTCAGGGTTGTCGACCGGAATCTCCACAGGCATCGGACAGAAATTATGGACGCTGACCACGTTGAATCCTCCCTTGGCAAAGGCTCCCCGGATCCCGTGAAGCTGAGAGACACTCAGTCCGTGCCCCAGTTCAATCGTGTCGAACCCCATCCCCAGAATTTCGGAGACAATCGCCTCCCCGTCGTAATGTCGGGAGGCGTTCCAGTTAGTCGAGAAGGCAAGCATCAGGAAAGTGTGGCCAGCAGTTCATCGGCCGCACGGAGTCCGCTGGCAAGCGCGGAATCTATCGAGGCCCGCGCCACCTGATCTCCGGCAAGCCAGAGATTACACCCCTGAAGGCGCGTGGGTTGATCCGCAAGGAAACCCGGTCGTTGCGACGGAAGCGCCTCCGGAACATCCACCCGTTTGAGGAATTCCCATGATACGAACCCGGGAAAGATGGCAGAGATCTCTTGGCTCGCCCTGCGGTTCAACTCAGCGTCGATGCCGTTCCCGCAATCGAGAACGGTGGCGGTAAGTAACCTGCGCCCCCGCGGTGCGTAGGAAGGGACCACATTGGTCAGATCCGCGAAATGCCGGACCAATCTTTCCCTGCCGGCAGGCAAGACGAGGTAGCCTCCCTCGTACAATGGGTCGACGCCCGTGAAATAGAGGGTCGTCACCTGGCTCCAAGAACGCCCGGCATGAAGGCCGAGCAACCTTCTACTGACCGGCTCCTCCGTGCCCAGAATCAAGGCTTTGCAGGAAACCGTTTCCCCGGAGGCAAGACGGATACCCGTCACACGCTCCCCGGAACGGAGCAACTCCGCAACGGGAGATTCGTAGCGCTGCCGCGAAAGGGGAAGAAGGGCAGCCAACTGCCGTGGAATCGCTCCCATTCCCTCTGCGGGAAGAAGGGCCCGGCCAAAGGCGAATTTCCGGAAATCATTTCTCAGGACAGAGGCATCGGTCCCGAGGTCGTTGTCGAGGAAGACCCCGGCAAAAAACGGGCGGAGAAACCCTTCCAAGATATCACCCCCCAGACCATGGCGTCTCAGTTCCTCCAGAGCGGTGTGTCCGACTTCCCCATCCCCATCCCCACCGGCGAGAAGTCGAGCGGCACCGTAGAGGCCGAGGGCTAATTTCTGAGTCAGGGAAAAAGACCGCGTGGCGAGATCACGCAGAATCCCCGCTGGGTGCATCAGGGGGTTTAGCAGAACCTCAAGCCCATGCCCCCCGGCAAGCAGGGCCCCGCTACAAAAATAACCGGGCTTCAGGGCCTGCAGATCGAGTAGTTCACGGGCGGTTGGATAAGAATCGAGCAGGACCTGAAATCCCCGATCGAGTAGGTAGCCGTCCGAGGTGATCTCGGTGGCGACACGTCCACCAGGCTTCTCCGAGGACTCCAGTAAAAGCCAGTCGGCCCCTGCCTGTTCGAGCCGGGTCGCGCAGGCAAGGCCGGCGAGTCCGGCACCGACAATGACGATCATCAGTGGAGTCTACTCCATCGAAACTACCCTGAACAGGCTCCGATCAGACTGCTACCGGGTCGAGTTGCCAGATTTCACGGGCATACTCGGTGATGGTGCGATCGCTCGAGAACTTACCCATGCGGGCCGTGTTGAGGATCGCCATTTCGGCCCAGCGGGCCTTGTCCTTGAACGCCACGCCCACCCTCTCCTGAGCATCACTGTAGGAGCGGAAATCAGGCAGACAGAGGAAGGGATCGTGGTAGACCAGATTGTCGCGGAGCATGTTGAACACTCCAGGCGGCTCGTCGGCGGTGAAGTAATTAGAGCCGACCCAGTCGACCACGGCGCGCAGTTCGTCGTGCTGCTGCAGGAAGTCGTGCGGGTTGTAGCCCTTCTTCCACAGTTCGTTCACCTCCTCGACGGTCATTCCGAAGATGAAGATGTTCTCGGAACCGACCTCCTCACGGATTTCGACATTGGCACCGTCTAGGGTGCCGATCGTGAGCGCGCCGTTGAGAGAGAGCTTCATGTTGCCGGTTCCGGAGGCTTCCTTCCCGGCCGTGGAGATCTGCTCGGAGAGATCGGCCGCAGGGACGATCTTCTGCGCCAACGACACACGGTAATTCGGCAGGAAGACGACCTTGAGGCGATCCTTAACACGGGGATCGGAGTTGACCTTGGCACCGACGGCGTTGATCGCCTTGATGATGTTCTTGGCGAGGTCGTAGCCAGGAGCTGCCTTGGCGGCGAAGATGAAGACGCGCGGCGTAATGTCGTAATCAGGGTCCTGCAGGATTCTGCGGTAGAGCGCCAGGATATGGAGGAGATTGAGATGCTGGCGCTTGTATTCGTGCAGGCGCTTGATCTGCACATCGAAGAGGGCGGAGGGATCCACCGTGACGCCGCATTCCTCCTTGATGATGCCGGCGAGATCGACCTTGTTGGCATGTTTGACCTCCATGAACTGGCGCTGGAACTCAGGATCCTTTGCCAGGGGCTCCAGGGCATGCAGTTCATCGAGATTACGCTCCCAACCGCGGCCGATTCTGGAGGAGATGAGCCCTGCAAGACGGGGATTGCAGGAAAGAAGCCAGCGACGTGGCGTGATCCCGTTGGTCTTGTTGTTGAACTTGCCGGGGTAAAGTTCGTCGAACTCGGGAAAGAGATCGCTCTTGAGAAGCTGGGTGTGGAGCGCCGCGACACCGTTGACCGAGTGACTACCGATCACCGCGAGATTCGCCATGCGGACCATCTGGTTATCCCCCTCCTCGATGAGGGAGAGCTTCTGGACCTTATCCAGATCGCTTGGCCAAACTTTCTCCACCTCGACGAGAAAGCGCTTGTTGGCCTCGAAGATAATCTGGAGATGACGGGGTAGAACTTTGCGGAAAAGCCCCACGCTCCATTTCTCGAGAGCTTCGGGCAAAAGGGTGTGGTTTGTGTAGGCCAGCGTCCGGGTGACGATCGACCAGGCCTTCTCCCAGGAGAGGCCGTACACGTCATGAAGGAGGCGCTGCAACTCAACCACCGTGATGGCCGGATGGGTGTCGTTGAGTTGGATGGCAACTTTCTCGGGAAAAGTCTCCCAGTCGCTGTTGTTCTTGCGGAAGCGACGGATGATGTCCTTGAGCGAGCAGGCGACGAAGAAGTACTGCTGGATCAGGCGGAGTTCCTTGCCGCTCTCGGTCTTGTCGTTCGGATAAAGGACCTTGGAAACAGTCTCGCTGATGTTCTTGTCGCGGACAGCCTCGTCGTAACCACCCCGGTTGAAAGCCTCGAAATTGAAATCCTCAGCCGCTTTGGAGGACCAGAGACGAAGGAAATTAACCGTGTTGGTTCCATAACCCGGAATGGGAATGTCGTAGGGGATGCCGATGAGCTTTTTCTTGCCGGTCCACTTGGAAACATAGTTGCCGACATCGTCGAAGATGTTCTCAACCTGGCCATAAAGATCGATCTCGGTGGTGTGCTCCGGGCGCACAATCTCCCAGGGAGTGCCGAACTTCATCCAGTCGTCGGGCAACTCAACCTGGTAACCGTTTCGGAACTCCTGCTTGAAGAGCCCGTACTGGTAATGGATCCCGTATCCGATGGCCGGGAGGTCAAGGGTGGCAAGCGAATCGAGGAAGCAGGCAGCAAGTCGCCCCAAGCCGCCGTTGCCGAGACCCATGTCGTATTCCTCCTCACGAAGCTCGTCGATATCAAGGCCGAGCTCACTGATCGCCGTCTTCATGTTTTCCACGACGCCGGCACTGTGAAAACTGTTCACGTAGAGACGCCCCATCAGGAACTCGAGGGAGAAATAGTAGAGTCTCTTGACGTTTTCCTCGCGGTGCTTGGTCTGGGTGGCCATGAGACGCTCCACCAGGAAACAGTGGACGGCCTTCGATGTGGCCAGCCACCAGTCACGCTTGGAGGCTGTCCCGGGGTCCCTCGCCAATCCGAAGCGGAGTTGCTGCATGATGAGGGCTTTGATTCCCTCGACGGAGGAGTCGAGGGTGGAATGGAAAGTACCTTCTGTGGTCATGATGGATTGGGAGAATGAAGCCAGACCAGCGGGCCGTCGAGCGGTTGTTGGTGACGGAATTGTTGACGAATCACATGCCGATTAAAGCAAAACCCGTTCCAAGTCGCAGAGCTTGGATTCAAGGGGCTGCGCTGCTATGATTACTTTGGATCTTAAAAGAAATCCCCGTTAACTGCGATCCGCACCCATGAATTCCTCTCCATCCTCCATTCCGGACAGCAAGGGTGGAACCGCACCGGATCTTTTCCTTTTCGATTTTGACGGAACGGTGGCCGACTCGCTCCGGATCGCCCACAGCATCCTCAATGAACTGGCCGTGGAATTCCGCTTTCGCTCCCTGCCTCCCGAGGAACTCGACCACGTCCGAACCCTCGGTACGCGCGAATTCATCCGCCACATGGGCATCAGCGGATGGAGGGTTCCGAGGATTTCAAAGCGTGGTCTTAGCCTGTTTCAGGAACGGATCGCGGATGTCCAACCGATTGCCGGCATGCCCGAGGTCCTCGAGGAGCTTCACGGCCGAGGACACCGCATCGGCATCCTGACCTCCAATTCCGAGACAAACGTGCTGGCCTTCATCGCGCGCCATCGCCTCCCCTACTTCCACTTCGTCCGCACCTCCTCCAAGCTCTTTGGGAAAAGCCGTGAGATGCGCCGGATTCTCAAGGCCGAGGAACTTCCCCCGGAACGGGTTCTTTACATCGGGGATGAAACGAGGGACGTAGAGGCAGCCAAGGAGGCCGGCCTGCGCATGGCGGCGGTCGACTGGGGATACAACGCCTCCTCGGCTCTCGCCTCCCTCGACCCCGATTATCTCCTGACCCACCCGGGTGAACTTCTCCGGATAGGATCGCAGAGCGCATGAAGACGGGAGCGCCTTTGAAGCTGCGCCTCGACCAGCACCTGCACGAGGCCGGTCACTTCGATTCGCGTGAAAAGGCCCAGCGCGCCATCTTGGCCGGCCAGGTAACCGTCGACGGAAGAGTGGCAGACAAACCGGGCACCAAGGTAAGGACAGACAGCGAGATTCTCATCACGGGCCGGGACCGCTACGTCGGCCGGGGTGGTCACAAGCTTGAGGGGGCGATCAAGGAGTTTGGCATCGACCCCATGGGCAAGAGCTGCCTGGACCTCGGCTCATCCACCGGAGGCTTCACCGACTGCCTCCTGCAACACTGGGCGGCCCATGTGACCGCTGTCGACGTGGGGCGTGGCCAGCTTGCTTGGTCGCTCCGCCAAGATCCGCGGGTGGAGGTCCGAGAGGGAATCAATGCCCGATACCTCACGGCATCCGACTTTACCCGGCAGTTCGACCTGATCGTCGGAGACCTGAGCTTTATTTCATTGACGAAGATCCTGCCCGCCGCGTTTGAGTTGCTTCTGCCAGAGGGCGTCATGATCGTGCTCATCAAACCCCAGTTCGAACTCTCCTCCTCCGAGGTGGGCAAGGGGGGCATCGTGCGCGACCCACTCGCCCGCCAGCGCGCCGTCGAGTCGATCCGCACCTGGGTCGTCTCAGCGGGCCACCGTTTCGACAAGGTGATGGAGTCGCCCCTTCCCGGAACAACTGGTAACATCGAGTTCCTCGCCTTGCTGCGTCGGGGCGATTCCGTGGCTCCCCTCCCCGCCT
The DNA here is from genome assembly GCA_009928265.1 of Pseudomonadota bacterium. Taxonomy (GTDB): domain Bacteria; phylum Verrucomicrobiota; class Verrucomicrobiia; order Chthoniobacterales; family UBA6821; genus UBA6821. The sequence continues at coordinate 20,435 of RFPR01000014.1, forward strand.
GAACCCTCCCATGAACCCGTCACAGACCATCGGAATCATCGCGCATGCCGGCAAGGAAGGCGCTGGGGATCTGGTCCGTGCCGTCACTGAGGAGTTCAGCCGCCTCAACGCCCCTTTCCTGCTCGAGCGAGCGACGGCGGCCGCGGCCGGCCTTTCCTCCGAACTTGATGAGACGGCGCTTGCGGAGCGCTGCGACATCCTGCTTGTGATGGGTGGGGACGGAAGCATCCTGCGCGCCCTGCATCGCTCGGGGGGGCACATCAGGCCGATCTTCGGACTTAACATCGGCTCTCTGGGATTCCTCACCTGCCTCGGCTCCGATGATTACCTCCGTGCGGTGGACTGCCTGCTCTCCGGAAGCTACGAACTTAGCCACCGCAGCCTGCTGGAGGCATCGATCAGCGGCGACGGGGAGACTGTACCCTTGGAACGTGCCCTCAATGACGTCACCGTGAGCCGGGGCGAACGCTCGCAACTCGTGAGACTTAGGACCTGGGTTGGGGATGCCCCTCTCACAGAGTACCATGCCGACGGCCTGATCGTCTCCACCCCCACCGGTTCCACGGCCTACTCTCTTGCAGCGGGCGGCCCGATCCTGATGCCCGACAGTGGGGCTCTTGTGATCACGCCTGTCTGTCCCCACGTCTTGAGCAACAGGTCGCTTGTCATCGCCGACAGGCATGTGGTCACCATCTCCCCCGCTGGGAATCAGGGAGTCTTCGTCTCCGTTGACGGAAGGCCCCCCCACGAACTTAGACCCGGCCAGCACCTGATCCTGAGACTCTCCGCCAGCAGGCTGCCGCTGGCCATGATGCCAGGCAGCACCTTTCCAGACATCCTCCGGCAGAAACTTAAGTGGAGCGGCAGCACCGTCTGATCCCATGGGCACCCTCTCCGATTCGCTTCACTCCAAGGACATCCATCTGGCACTCCGTGCCGGTAATTCAGCGGATGCCCTCGAGGAAGTTCTTTCCGGCCTACGCACCGATGGAAGGGTCAAGGACTGGGAGACACTCCGCTCCTCGTTGGTTAACGGCTCGCCGATCGATTGCGGTCCGGGCGAAAACGGCATGATCATCCTCCATCACAGGCGTACACCGGGAATCACATCCATGGTGCTGGCGGCCGGACGCTTTCCTGCCGGAATTACCGTTGATGGATGCACGGCACTACTCCGGATGGTCTTCGTGGCTGCCGTTCCGGAATCCCTCAACAACGAGTACCTCCGCATCATTGGGGCGGTCTCCCGGATCTGCGGCAATTCCCCTTCCTTTGAGCGCCTGATGGGGGCCGCTAGCGCTGCGGAATTCCTGAATATCCTCGAAGAGGGGTGCCGGCGATGAGTGAAGTGAGTACCCCCCCTCTTCTGGAAGTCCGCGACCTCAAGGTCCACTTCCCGATCCGTTCGGGGTTGCTGCGCAGGCAGACTGATTCCTTCAAGGCAGTCGACGGCGTCAGTTTCCGGATCGGGGCGGGCCAGGTCGTCGGCCTGGTCGGAGAGAGCGGTAGCGGCAAGACAACGATCGGCCGCACGCTGGTGAAATTGATCCCTGCCACCTTCGGGAAAGCACTTTGGAAGGGCGAGGACATCCTGCCGCTCTCCGAAAAGGAGTTCCGCCCGCTCCGCCGCCGGATCCAATACATCTTCCAGGATCCCTTCGGATCGCTAAACCCACGAATGACCGTCGGAGCGATCATCGGTGAGGCGCTGGAAATTCATTTTCGCGATCTCTCCTCCTCGGAGCGTACCGACCGGGTCGCCTTCCTGCTCGGCAAGGTTGGACTCCGACCGGAAATGGCCGGCCGCCATCCCCACGAGTTCAGCGGAGGCCAGCGCCAGCGCATCGGCATTGCCCGAGCCCTCGCCGTGGAACCGGAGTTCCTCATTTGCGACGAACCGGTCAGCGCCCTCGATGTCAGTGTCCAAGCCCAGATCGTGAATCTGTTGGCGGACCTCCGCGAGGAACTTGACCTCGCCATGCTCTTCATCGCGCACGATCTGGCGGTTGTGGAACACCTCAGCGACGAAGTACTGGTCCTTCACCGGGGCAAGATCGTGGAGTCGGGCCCCTCCCGCGAGGTGCTGGCCCACCCGA
>RFPR01000131.1 GCA_009928265.1 Pseudomonadota bacterium
GCACCCGCCTGCTGCAGGCGCTTGGCAAGCACGGGATCGGCATTGATGTAGGGAAGGACGGTGAAGCCCTCTCCGACAAGGATCTCGGTCGCCTTGAGCGTTTCGATCGGATCTGGCAGGAGATAGCGGGGATCGGGATGAATCTCGAGTTTCACCCACTTCGGCAGTCCCGAGGCGGCCGCGAGACGAGCTAGGCGGACAGCCTCCTCGGCGGTGTTGGCTCCGCTTGTATTGGGAAGCAGGAGATACTTTGCCGGATCGATGAACTCAAGGATGTTGGCGAAGGGATCCTTGGCTCCGCTCAGGTCGGCACGACGAAGAGCGACCGTGACGATCTCGGTGCCGCTTGCCTCGAGTGCGCATGCCATTGTTTCGCCTGAGGGGAATTTCCCGGTGCCCAGCAGCAGTCTGGAGGAAAACTCTCGGCCGGCGATGATCAGGGGTGTGGAGGCTGACATCAGGGGAGGCTATCCTCCGACCTGAACACCCTGCAAGGAACCGCTCAGATTCCCGATCCAACTTCAGGGAACCGAGGAGCCGATCGCCACGAGGGCCTCGTCAAGGGTGGCGCAGACGGGATAGGCGGTCTGGAACTGGGCGATATCGAAGATCCGCTTCACCGCAGGTTGCAGAGCGCAGACGGCAAGGCCGCCACCGAGACGCTGGAGATGACGTCCCAGTAGGAAAAACTCACGAAATCCGGCGCTGCTCACATACTCCAACCCGGCCAGATCAAAGACGACCCCCTTGGTGCCGGTGGCGTCGATCTCTTTGGTTACGGTATCCTTGATGGCGTTTTGCTCCGCGGCATCCAGTCGACCGGTAAGGGAGACGACCAGAAGAGGGCCAGCTTGGTGAAATCGAATGTCCATGGGGTATTCCCTGAATGAAGCGGCAGGAGCGGTATCCCGTCAAGTCCGCTTCCCCGCTACCTTATCGCGGGGCTTGGCAGAGGGGAGCCGTTGAACTATCGCTCAGGGGTTCCATGGCCACTCTCCAGGCGATCAAGTCACTGTTTTCACCTCGGTCGATCGGCCAGAGGTTCGCCGTCGCCATAGGGGCGGGCGCCGGCATCATCATGATCGTGCTGGCGTTGGCCAACTACCACAACGGCCGCGAACTCCTGCTGCAGCAGACTTCAAGCGAGGCACTCAAGGAGGTCAACGACGAGATGCGCGCCATGGATGATCTCGTCGAACGGATGGCGATGCTCCCCTATGTGATCGGGGCAACCGAGACCGATGCCGATCCCTTGTCGAGGGTCTCGGTGTCATGGCTCGCTTCCCTGCTGGAAAAGTGTCCCATCCATGCGGTCTACGGTCTCTACATGGTCTACGACGGGAAAGATTGGCGCGATCCCGCCTCCGACATCTGGGTCGACCGCAAGAGTTGGCCGAAGGGGGCGCGGTTAAATTACGACTTCCACGACGAGGATCAGGACTGGTACCACGGCGCCAAGACTTCCGGGCGGGTGCACGTGACACAACCCTACTTCGACGAGGGGGGATCCAACATCGACATGGTGAGCATCACCAAGCCGATCTACGATCCGGCTGGGAAATTTCTTGGCGTGGCCGGAGCCGATGTCGCCCTGGATGAGATGCGCAAGATCGTCCGCAAGATGCACATTCGAAATTTCGGTCCCGATCTCAATGCCGAGGAGGGGGTCGTCTCCACCAAGAACCAAATTGCCAACTTTCTTACCGGAATTCCTAAGGAAATGAAGGAGTCCGCCTACCTCATCTCCCAAACGGGAGCGATCATCGTCAGCCCCGAGGCAACCAAAGATGAGCCGGCACCCAAGCCATCCGATCCGCAGAAGAGCCCCGAAGCCGCACTGCAGGATCTGCTAAGCCAGGGGCTCGTCACCAGCCTCCCGGGTCTGGAAAAAATCCTCGCCTCCGACAGCGGATGGCTCCGTCTCAGGGACCGGAGTGACAAGGTGATCTACTGGGCCAAGGGAGAGACGACTGGCTGGAAGCTCGTGCTTGAGGTGCCCTATGCGCTCATCGTCGCCCCGGCGCGGAAGCTGGCCGAACAATCCATCCTCATCGGAAGCATCGGGTTGATCCTTCTTCTCGGCGTGATCTTCTACACGGCCCGGCGGGTTTCCGGCCCGATCACCAGACTCCAGAAAGTCGCCTCCGATTTCGAGAAGGGCTCCTACGATGAGGGAAAAGAGTTTCTCGAACACGTCGGAAAACGGCAGGACGAATTGGGTCGCTTTGCCCAGAGCTTCTCGACGATGGCGCGGGAGATCAGACTACGCGAAGAACGCCTCTCGGAATGGAATGCCAACCTCGAGGAAACCGTCCGTCAGCGTACCGTGGAACTCGAAAAGGCCAATAAGGCGATGGCCTCGGAACTTGCGGAGGCCGCCGCTTATTCGCGCGCCGTCCTTCCGGAGCGGCTCAAGGGAGCCGTGACCACCGACTGGGTCTTCATTTCCTCATCCCAACTCGGCGGCGACTCCTTCGGCTACCACTGGATCGACGACGATACCCTCTCGCTCTACCTGCTCGATGTCTGCGGACATGGCGTCGGCGCAGCCTTGCTCTCCATCAGCGTCGTCAATGTGCTCCGCTCCGGATCGCTTGCCGGGACCGACTTCCGCGATCCCTCCGCGGTCATGGGAAACCTCAATGCCGCCTTCCCGATGGAGCAGCACAACGAGATGTATTTCACGGGCTGGTACGGGGTTTACAGCCGCTCCAAAGGAACACTCCGCTATGCCTCCGGAGGCCATCCTCCTGCGGTCCTGATCGCCCCTGACGGTGACGTGCAGCATCTCGCAGCCAAGGGAGCCGTGATCGGTGCCTTCCCCAAGGCTGCATACGAGACCCTATCCGTGGCCGTGACCCCCGGTTCGCGCCTCTATCTCTTCAGCGACGGCACCTACGAGGTCGACCGCCCCGACGGTGACATGATGACGCATGAGGAATTCTCGGCGATTCTGGCCGATGAAAAACGCCCCTCTGGCCTTGATCCGATCGTCGAGGAAATCCGACGCCAGCAGGGCACGGACGCTTTTGCGGATGATTTTTCGCTGGTCGAATTCATTTTTCCGGAAAAAGAAGGAGGCAAGGTGATTCCTTCCAGTGCCTCCCAAGATTCCCCAGGACTGCTTTTGCTACGCTCGGATCTTCCCGAATTGGCAAAGCTTCATCCCTTCCTCTCGGAATTCTGCACCCGGGAGAAACTCCCTGCGGACCTCGTTCCAGACCTAGAGCTCATCCTTGAGGAACTTGCCACCAACGTCATGAAATACGGTGGCGTGGAGAGTGGTGCAGATTGCTGCCGCATCGAGTTGGAGCGCCGTCCCGAGGAAGTCGTGATCAGCTTCAGCGATGCCGGCGCACCTTTTAACCCCTTGGCACGCGAGGAAGTCGATACCTCCCTCCCGATTGAGGATCGCCCGATCGGCGGACTCGGCATCCACTTCATCAAGCACCTGACCGATACCCAGCATTACGAGTTCCTCGACGGGCGAAACATCCTGACCCTTGTGAAAAAGGTTGAGGCGGCGGTTGACTTTGAGGTCTGATCCCACCGCGATACTAGCTCGAGGCTTTCGCCTTGTGTCGCGCGAAGAGATCGAGCGTCCGATCCCGTTCGGTTGAGTGATCGAGCATCGGCAAGGGATAGCCCGGTGCGATCGGCCTGCCATCGGCCGGAGGATCGATCAGGGAGGCATTCGAGACATTCGCGAGTTCCGGCACCCACTTCCTGATGTAGAGACCCTCGGGATCGTAGCGCTTGGTCTGGCTCCAGGGATTCTGGATGCGGAAATAAGGGGCTGCATCGGCTCCCGTACCCGCGCTCCATTGCCAACCGCCGTTATTACTGGCGATCTCCCCGTCGACGAGCACACGCATGAAGAAGGCCTCACCGAGGCGCCAGTCGAGATGGAGATCCTTGGTCAGGAACATCGCCGTAATCATCCTCGAACGGTTGTGCATCCACCCCGTGGCGGCGAGTTCACGCATCGCGGCGTCGACGATGGGAAAGCCGGTCATGCCTGCACACCAACGATTGAAGGCATCGGGGATCTCCGGCAGGCCGGGCCACTCCATCCCGCGCCATGTCGCGCTGAATTCCTGCTCCAGCAGTTCCGGATAGTTCCAAAGGAGCTGCATGTAGAATTCGCGCCAGACAATCTCGGCGAGGAATTTCATGGCACTCTTGCGCCCCTCGGGAGGTAGGGTCTCCTCCACGCGCTTCGCTGCGGAGTAGATCTGACGGGGAGAAATCAGCCCAAAGCGAAGATCCTGTGAAAGCCGTGAGGTTCCCTCCACGCCCATCAGGTCGCGGCGATCGCCGTAGGTGGCGATGGGACCGGAAAGGAATTTTTTCAGCCTCTCACGCGCCGCACGCTCCCCGGGTTCAGGAAGAGCCGCACCCGAAGAGACCAACCCCCAGTCGGAGAGGTGTGGAAGAGGAAGGGAGGCGATGCCCGAAGGAGTGGAGATCTTTTTGATCGCGCTGGTCGGCTCCGGCTTGGGTTGGGCGAACCATGCCTTGGAGTAGGGGGTGAAGACCCGAAAGACGGTACCCTGACCAGTCAGCACTTCGTCCCGCTCATGGACGCAGGCATCTTTGTGCAAGGAAAGTCCGATTCCCCTGTCACGGCAAAGAGTCTCCAGACGTGCCTCGACGGCGCGACCAAAAGGATCGGGATCGCGATTGGCAAAGATCGCCGTGGCACCCGTCTCCCCCGCGAGTTTTTCCAACTCAGCGACAGCATCCCCCCGACGAATGATAAGGCATCCGCCGATCGCATCCAGATTCTTGGAGAGGGAGTCAATGCAACCGCAGAGGAATTCCTGACGGACTGGTCCGGTCCATCCATGCGATCCCGTCCAGTCGCTGGCGATATAGACCGGGATGACCTCCTCGCCGGCCGCGACAGCGGCATTCAGGGCCGTATTGTCGGTTATCCGAAGATCACGACGGAACCAATGAATAACGCGCTTGGGCATAAGCGATCAGGGGCGGACGGTGACGGGCCACGCGACGGTCTTATCGGGAGCCTTCCCCTTCTCCCACGGACGCGCATAACCAAAGGTCAGCGTTGTATTGCCGGATTTTTCAGCGCGAAAAATCCAGGTTTCCGTTCCTCCCGATCCGACCAAATGAGCCGATGTCCTGTTGGCGAAATAGAAAGCATCCCCCTCTCTCTTAAGGATTCCCGCCTTGGAAAAAGTCGCCTGCCAGCCGAATCCGGTGGTCCGGTTTGCCGGAAGATAGACCACGAGCAGATCCCCACGGTTCAGAAGGAGATCCTTGCCGTTCTCCTCCTCGGTCACGTCGAGTCTGGCTGCGGAGAGAGTCATGCTAAGGCAGGCCGTCAGCAGGATGATCAGGAAAGGCGGCTTCATGGCTTCGATCATGCGGCGGAGTCAGGAATGCGGGAAGCGTTTTCAGGCTACCCCCGGCGGCTCCTAAGGGGTAGGGTTTAGTCTTCCGTCATGACGGCCCCTGACACCCTCTTCCTGATCGCAGGCAACGGTTCCTACCCGCGGCTTGCCGCGCGCGGGGCCCGTGAGGCCGGAGTGCGCCGGATCGTGGCGGCTGCCTTCGAGGGAGAGACCGACCCGTCTCTTGCGAATTTCACCGACGAGGTGCACTGGATGCGCGTCGGCCAACTCGGCAGGATGCTCGACACAGCCAAGGAGAGTGGCGCCACCGCCTCGATGATGGCGGGCCAGATCGCCCCAGGGAACCTCTTTGACCTGCGACCCGACTTCAAGGCTCTCCTCCTTCTGGCAACGCTCCGGGAGCGCAACGCCGAGACGCTTTTCGGAGCGATAGCCAGCGAGC
>RFPR01000132.1 GCA_009928265.1 Pseudomonadota bacterium
CCGAGGAGGGAAGACCGGATCCGGCGATCACGATTCCCTTTCCCTTGGCGGCGATCAGATCATCGGCCACACCATTGATCCATGCTGGGTCGAAGGATACGGCGCCGCTCTTGGCGGCGGAGGCGAGGGCCTTGAGATTGGAATCACCGGTCTTCGCAGCGACAGCTTGGGCCACGGCGGTGGCGAAGTCGCCGAGTTCGCTGGCGCGGACACGGATACGATGATCCGCCATGCCGCCGGTGATCGAGAAGTGGTTCTCCGCGATGTAAAGGCGGTTCATCGATCCCTTGGGATCGCGGCGCTTGGCGAAGCCGTTGGCGAAGCCGAATCCTGCATCAGCGGGATTAAGGAAGTCGCTGCCGATCGAGAGGATCACGTCGGCCTTGTTGAAATCATAGGCGGGGCGAACACCGGTACCAAGAAGGGTATCGAAGGCAACAGCGTTTGTGGCGATCGCCTCATCCTGCACCCAGAGGATCTTAGGGAACTGCTGGGTCAGAGCGGCGCGGAGACGCTCGATGGTTGGGGAATGCTCCCTTCCGACGAGGATCGCGAGTCCTTCGCCGCCGTTGGATCCCGCCGCGGCACGGATCTTGGCGAGCAGGTTGTCGAGATCGCCGCGACCGACCTTCAGGGAGTCGTGTGTGATCTCACGGGGACGCTGGGGATCGTAGAGATTCAGGACGGAGGCCTGGGCAAAGGCGTCGGTGGAGCCGTTGCTGAGCGGGTGGAGAGGGTTGCCCTCGATCTTGGTGGGGCGGCCGTCGGATGTCGTGACGATGACCGGGATGGCACCCATGGGGGTCGGCATCGCGCTCGCGTAGTAGAGAAACTTGCCGGGAACGGTCCATTCGGCGGACTTAGCAAAGGGAACGAGGTGCGCCTCGGGGCGTCGGCATCCCGTAAGACCCACGCCGGTCAGCGCGGTCGCTGCGCCCATGAGACGGACAAAGTCGCGGCGGGAGAGACCATCCTGGTCACGTCCTGCGGCGGCATCGGAGAACTCACGGCCAAGCCTCTCTGCGAAGGAAGCGGAACCCTCGCGCTCCTCCAGCGAACGCCAGAGGGTCGGATTGGCCTCGCGGGGAGGATGGGAAAAAATCTTCTTCATCGGTGGCAGCCTCCACAGTTGACGGGCGGGTTGATCTTCCAATCCGCCTTGAACTTCAGACCCATCTCGCGCTGCTCCGTATCGGAAGCGGGATGCCAGTCCATATTGAAGACCTCGGAGGGAGGACGAAGGAAATTCTCGGGGGAGCGGTGGCAGTCAAGGCACCACTTCATGCTGAGCGACTGGGCCTCGTAAACCTGCGCCATCTCGTTGATCTTGCCGTGGCAGCTGTAGCAGCTGACACCGCGGTTCACATGGACGGCATGGTTGAAGTAGGCGTAGTCGGGCAGACGATGGATCTGGACCCACGGGATCGGCTGGCCCGTCTTCCAGCTCTCACGGACGGGGGCGAGGCGCGGGCTGTTGCCAAGGATCTTACCCTCGCCATGGCAGTTGATGCAGGTCTGCGTATTGGGGAGATTGGAGTGACCGGCGACCTCGACGAAGCTATGGCAGTAACGGCAGTCCATTCCGAGTTGCTTCACGTGAAGCGCATGGGAGAAGGGAACCGGCTGGTCGGGCTGATAGCCGACGCGGGTATACTTGGGGGTGAAGTAGTACCAGATCCCGAGGGTCACGGGCGCCCCTGCGAGGAGGACGCAGACAAGCAACTGGAGCGGCACCCAGTTGGCCCATCGGGGAAAGAAATTCGACATCGGGAGTGGTAAAGACGCCCGGATGGAGGAATTCGCAGGCCCGAACAGAGTAGAAAGACGGCCGTCAAAGGCAAGATTTTTGCCGTGGAAAATCTTGGAAGGCCGAGAGATCTGTCGCGGCGGCGCGGTGTTTGCAGGTAGAAACAGATGGGGTCTCTTCTCTTTTTGAAGCATTCCCATTTTTCACCTCTTACCTAGGATCAAAAATCGTTCACCGATCACTCTGATGAGAAATCTCCTCCTAGCCCTCTGTTACTCACTCCTCTCCCCGTTCCTGCTGCAGGCTGCGCCAGCGCCGCAAAACAACCTCCCAAAGGCGACCCTCAGCCTGGGATCGGAGTCACTGATCGCCCAGATCGCCGCGGACGATGCATCGCGCGAACGGGGGCTCATGTCGCGGACCAATCTCGCCGAGAACGAGGCGATGCTCTTTGTCTTCCCGACCCCACGATCCGTCGCGTTCTGGATGAAGGATACTCCGACACCACTCTCGATCGCCTACGTCAGCCCCTCGGGAAGGATCTTCGAGATCCACGATATGAAGCCCTTTGACGAGACACCAATCCCCAGCGCCTCAGGAGCGGTCGTCTACGCGATTGAAACGCCTCAAGGTTGGTTCGCCAAACACGGCATCCTAGCCGGCAGCATGGTCGGCGGCCTCCCCTCACCCTCGACGGCCAAATAAAAACCCGCACTTCATTGGCGGAGGCGGTGGATTTTTATGCTGACAATTTTGCAGCCTACCGGGAGATAGGTTTCTTCAGATTAATCGAGTCATCACAGAATAGCGGTCACGGGGCTCGAAGCCGCATCGCATATAAAATTTTTTTGCAGGATTGTTATCTCTAGCTACTTCCAAACTAAGAGCGCGAACACCTTTTCGACGGAGTTCCATAACAACTAGGTCGATGACATTTGTGCCGAACCCTCGTGCTCGATGTTCCTCCTCGATGAAAAATTCATCTATGAAGGAGTCAAAGCCCCCAAACTCGATGCTGTAGCAGAAGCAAACCGCGATGTAACCGATGGTTGTTTCACCGCATAAGATCAACCAAACAAGTCCATGACTGGGTTCACGAAGCAATGACAACAATGCATCTCTTTTATGCCTAGGAGAGGAAATAATCTCCTCGGTCTCATGGTACCGGACAACCATTGGCAAAAGCTCCTCAAGATCCCCCACAGAGGCGATGCGCAGGGAGCTTTGCTTGGTGCCCATCTTCTTAAAGGCGCAGGGATTTTGGAGTCCTAGCAAGGCGGCCAAGGGAAGCCGTAGTAATTCTACGGCGACCGATGGCCAACACCGCTAGGGAACAAAAGCACAAGCCTGCCGTCGTCAGACCTTGAGCTCTTCGTTGGTTTGAGCATTCGCCACCGAGAACTTCTCCACGTGGAGCGTCGGGTCGGACTTGAAGCTCAGGCGGCCGGCGTATTTGCGCTCGATGTCGATGAGGAGCTCCTCGTCCTCGGTGCGGAGTCGGTTCAGCAGCTCGGGATGGACGGTGATCTTGAACTCGTGGATCTCCTCCTGATGACGCTTCATCAGCGTGTGGAGAGCACGCTGCAATTCAACGCTCATCGTCATGGGGCTCTTGACGACCCCTTTGCCGGCGCAGTTGGGGCAGTTCACGTAAAGGGAGCTGGCAAGGCTCTCCTGGGCGCGCTGGCGAGTCATTTCCATGAGTCCAAGCGCGGAAATCGGTAGCACGTGGGTGCGGGCCTTGTCACGGCGCAGGCGATCCCGCATGCGTTGGTAGACGGCCTGCTGGTCCTTGCGGTTCTTCATGTCGATGAAATCGACGACGATAAGTCCACCGATGTTGCGCAGGCGAAGCTGGCGGGCCACCTCATCAGCGGCCTCCATGTTGGTCTGGAAGATGGTCTTGTCCATGTCCTTACTCCCCTTGTTACGGCCGGTGTTCACATCAACCGCGATCATTGCCTCAGTTTCGTCAATGACGAGGTAGCCGCCGCACGGGAGCCAGACCTGGCGCAGGAAGGCGCTGTCGATCTGCGACTGGACGGCGAAGTTGTCGAAGATCGGCTTCTGGCCACTGTAGAAGTGGATCGATTTCTTGGCGCGCTTGGAGATCGGAGCGACAAGTTCCTGCATCCGCTCGGCGGCCTTGATGTCGTCGACATGGACGGCGTCAACGCTCTCGGTGAGAAGGTCTCGCACGGTGCGCTCCACGAGGTCGGGCTCGAGCATGAGGGTCGAGGCATTCTTGTTCTCAGCCATTCCCTGCTCCACCTGACGCCACTGGTCGAGCAACAGCCCGAGGTCGCGGACAAAGAAGCGGGCCTTCTGCCCCTCGCCGGCCGTGCGGATGATGATGCCCATTCCCTCGGGGAGGGTGAGTTCGGTGAGGATCTTGCGGAGACGGGCCCTCTCCTTGGGGTCCTCGATCTTGCGGGAGATGCCGCACTGGTCATTGAAGGGCATGAGCACCATGTAGCGTCCGGCCAGGGAGATATTGGTAGTGATGCGGGGCCCCTTGGTGCCGATCGGGCCCTTGGTTACCTGGACCATGATCTCGCTGCCGACGGGGTAGACATTGGGAATGTCCTTGGCGGTGAGTTTCTTCTTGGAGGGGGCAGGCTTGCCGGAGCGCTGGACCGCCTCGATGCCGCTATCGAGGGCGGCTGGAATGGCGTCCCAGAAGTGGAGAAAGGCGTTCTTCTCGAAGCCGATGTCAACAAACATGGCCTTGAGACCGTGTTCGATGTTGCGGATCTTCCCCTTGAAAATTCCGCCAACGATGTTGCGCTCGCTGTCGCGCTCGATGGAATACTCCTCGAGCTTTCCGTCCTCGAGGAGCGCGACGCGTTTTTCCAGCTTCTCACAGCTGACGATGAGTTCGATGCGGGGGCCGTTTTTCTTCATGCCGAGGAATTTTTTGACAGTATCGATGATGCTCATGGTGATTTTGGGTTGATTAGACTGAAGACTGTTAGGTGATTAGGTCCGAGAGGTTGCGTGATTGCGATTGGTGAAGTTGATGGGAGCTGTCGTTTTGTTGGGGTAGGGAACTTTTCAGTTTTTAAGTTTCTAATTTTTCTTGGGTGCGGCGGAGCGGCCTCCGCCAAGGAAGTTGAAAAACTTCTGCAGTCCGTTCGGTTGCTGTTTCTGACGGTTGTTCGCACGGCTGTCGGCATCATCGCTGATGTCGGGCTTGGCCGCCGTGGTGCCATTACCTGACTCACCGCCGGGTTGGTCCGATTGGGATGGGATGTCGGTCGGCGCGGTGTTATCCGCACCGAACTGGGTGGGCTGGTCTTTTGAGAAATCGACTCCGGCGACCTGGTTGAAATGGCCCGCGGCGGGTGGCAGGAATTCCAGTTTCACTTCCTGACCCTTTTCCATTGCGAAAATCTGCTCAAGGATCTTTGCCGCGATGGGGGCGGCGACGGAACCTCCGGATTTGCCTCCCTGCACGAGAACGCAAACGACGTAGCGCGGTTTTTCGTAGGGGGCGAAACTGACAAACCATGTGTGGTAATCCTTGATCCCGCTGCGCCAGAACTGGGCGGTGCCCGTCTTGCCCGCGACCTCGACTCCCTTCACCCGCGCCTTGCGCGCGGTGCCGTCACCATCGTTGACCACGCGCCACATTCCCTTGCGTACTTTCTCAAACTGTTCGGCCGTGATTCCGGAATCCTTCAGGAAGTTGGCGGTCGCCTTAGGCGACTCCTCCTTCACGATGACACCATCTTGGGCGACGACTTTCTTCACGAGCGAGGGGCGGTAGACGGTACCACCGTTGGCTACTGTAGCGGTGACATCGGCCATCTGGAGAGGCGAGGCCAGCACGTCGCCCTGGCCGATCGCCGTATTGGCGGTGTGCCCCTGGCTCCACCGGTCCCTCGGTCGCGCCTGAACGAGCCAGGCCGGCCCGGGAATGATGCCGTTGGCTTCGTTATTGAGCGGCAGTCCCGTTTTTTTCCCGAGTCCGAGCATGGCGCTGACCGTGTCGATCTGATCGATGCCGGCGGCGTTGCCGTACTGATAGAAAAAGGGATCG
>RFPR01000133.1 GCA_009928265.1 Pseudomonadota bacterium
GAAAAACCACCGATCCCATGACCAAGAAACCCTGGTTCAGCAACCTCAAGTGCCGCGAATGCGGACGCCTCTACGAGAAGGAGGCGATCCATATCTGCGAGTTTGACTTCGGACCGCTGGAAGCCGCGTACGACTACGAGGCCATCCGCGGCGTGCTCACCCGCGAACTCATCGAGTCCCGCCCCCAGACAATGTGGCGTTACCGTGAGCTTCTCCCGATCGACGGCGAACCGACCGTCGGCACGCAGGTTGGTTTTACCCCGCTGGTGAAGGCCGATCGACTCGCCAAGAAGCTCGGCATCCGCGAGCTCTGGATCAAGAATGATTCGGTTAATTACCCGACTCTTTCCTTTAAGGACCGCGTGGTCTCCGTAGCACTGAGCCGTGCCCGCGAGCTTGGATTCGAGGTCGTTGCCTGTGCCTCCACCGGCAATCTAGCCAACTCCGTCGCAGCCAACGCCGCCAACGCCGGCCTGAAGAGCTATGTGCTGATCCCCTCGAACCTAGAGCAGGGAAAGGTGCTCGGCTCACTCGTCTATGGCACCAATGTCATCGGCATCACCGGCCCCTATGATCAGGTAAATCGTCTCTGTTCCGAGATCGCCGGCAAGTATGGCTGGGGCTTCGTGAATGTGAACCTGCGACCGTACTACGCGGAGGGATCCAAGACCATGGGCTTCGAGATCGCCGAACAGCTCGGCTGGAAGCTGCCGCAACACACCGTAGCCTGTATGGCCTCGGGGTCTCTTCTGACCAAGATTCATAAGGCCTACAAGGAGTTCATCGATCTCGGTATCGTCGAGAAGAGCGACTTCACCATCCACGGTGCCCAGGCCACCGGATGCTCTCCGATCAGCGCCGCGTTCAAGGCAGGCACCGACATCGTCAAGCCGGTCCAGAACCCTGATACTATTGCCAAATCGCTGGCCATCGGCACACCAGCCGACGGCTACTACGCGATCCGCTCCATGCGCGAGACCGGCGGTAGCTGCGAGGATGCCACCGACGAGGAGATCGTTGAGGGCATCAAGTTGCTGGCCGAATACGCCGGCATCTTCGCCGAGACGGCTGGCGGTGTCACGGTTGCCTGTGCCAAGAAGCTCATCGCCTCGGGCAAGATTCCCAAGGAGGAGAGCGCCGTGCTTTGCATCACCGGCCACGGCCTCAAGACTCAGGAAGCGATCGTCGGCAAGGTAGGTGAGCCCCGCATCATCGGCGCCAGCCTCCGCGAATTCGAGGCCCTCGTCGCAGACGAAGTCGCCATCAAATCCTGACTTTCCCCATCACCGATTACCTAAACCCTATCCCCTAATTCCCATGCCCATCGTCCGCATCCCCACGCCGCTCCGTAAACTCACCAACAACCAGGAGGAGGTCAACGCCTCCGGCGCCACACTCGGTGCCGTCCTGGACGAACTCAATGCCTCCTTTCCCGGCCTCGGCGAGCGCATCGTCGATGAGAACGGCGTGATCCGCCGATTCGTGAACATCTTCGTCAATGACGAGGACGTGCGTTTCCTTCAGGAAAAGGAGACTCCGGTCAAGGAAGCGGATGTCATCTCCATCGTTCCCGCTATCGCCGGGGGATAGTCCCCTTGCCATTGCGACGGTAACCTCCGAATCTTCCTTCCATGGAAACAACCCGCCTCTGGCTCATGTATCCGGCGAAGCTTATCACGCGCCCCATCGTGTATGAGCTCGGGCACAAGTTCTCCGTCACGACGAATGTCCGCCAGGCCAGCGTCACCAACGAGATTGGCCTTGTCTGTCTCGAATTGATCGGCGAACGCGGCGAGACCAAGAGGGCCATCGCGTGGCTCGAGGAGCTTGGAGTGAAGGTCGAACCCGTCGAGATCAACACGATCGAGGGCTGAAGGCTTCTCCCTAGCTGGGGAGGAATTGCGCTGATCGCTGAAGAGGATATCTTTGTGTAGTGACGCGGAAACATCACTCCGGTCTGTTGCTAGGGATACTGGCGGCCTTCGCCGTACAGTTTTTTGCGTTTGAGTATCTTGGCGCTCAGACCCCTGCGTTCTTCGGTATCGATAGCAACAACATCCTCGTCAATCTTGCCGAGGCGACCGGCGCCTCAACCTTTTACTCCAACGGGATCTATGGACAGGGAGTCACTGCCTGGGTCGTGGATGCCCAACTGGCTGGGGCCGATCTTTATCCCGCACTGGCCATCACCAATCTCACCGCAACCTATCTTCCGGCGGATGCCGTCACGACTCCGGGAGATCATGCGACGTGGTGCGCAGCCCTGCTGGGCGGCTATGCTCCCCCCGGCTATTACGTGAATACTGGTATCGCTCCGGGTGTTTCGATCGGATCCGCTGCACTAGCCACCACGCTTAATCCGGACGGATCCTTTGATATGTCCACCAATTCGATCGTGGCCTACAGGTATGCCGCTTCCCGTGCCGACGTCCTTTCCACGAGCATTGG
The DNA here is from genome assembly GCA_009928265.1 of Pseudomonadota bacterium. Taxonomy (GTDB): domain Bacteria; phylum Verrucomicrobiota; class Verrucomicrobiia; order Chthoniobacterales; family UBA6821; genus UBA6821. Next base: position 2,449 of record RFPR01000133.1, read on the forward strand.
CGACTCCTCGGACAACTCGGGTGTCGGGACCATGAGCGGCCTGCTTGATTCACTCGCCCGTGATCATCCCAACACCGTCATTGTGGCCGCAGCGGGCAATGACGGACCCGATTCGGGGACTGTGGGAGGACCAGCCTCGGGGTACAACACGATTTCCGTCGGTGCGCTCAGCGGGCCCACGAATTACTCAACGGTGGCTTCGTTTTCCTCGCGTGGCACTCTACAGACCGCCTGGTATGATGGAACCAACACGTCTGTGTATGGAGGAGGTGTTGCCTCCAGGGCAGGGGTGGATCTGGTTGCTCCGGGAAGCGACATCGTGATGCCGGTCCAGGTCACTTTGAATTCCATCAATTATTACAGCATTGCCGGGACCAGCTTTGCGGCCCCCTTGGTTGCGGGCGGGGCCGCCTTGCTCGACAGCACGGCCAAGACGTATTTCAATGCCTCAATCACCAATGCCGCAACGCGCAGCGAGGTGATCAAGGCGGTTCTCATGAACTCTGCGGACAAGCTTTCCGGGTGGGATAATGGACAGCACATCGTGGATGGAGTCATCACCACCACACAGGCGCTCGATTGGGCAATGGGTGCGGGAAGAATGAATCTCAACGAGGCCTTTTCCCAGTACACGACCAGCGCGGTGATCACCACCGGATCTGGCATTTCTGAGACAGGATTCACGGCTCCGATCGAGTCCGTGGGTTGGGCCTTCGGAACTGCATCCCTGAGGGGTCACAACGATTACCGGTTCCTGAACCAGTTGCTCGGGGGGCAGCAACTTTCCGTCACCCTTGCCTGGATGCGTGACCGCACGTGGAACAGCCAGATCGCCGACTATGTGGATGTGGCTCAAGCCGAACTCGACCTGATGATCTACAGGATCACCTCTGATGGGGAGCAACTCATCGCCCAAAGCATCAGTCCCGTCGGAACTGTTCAGGAACTCTCGTTTCTTCTCGGGGATCCAGGCACCTACGGTATCCGCGTGGGATACTCGACCAACCTGTTCGATTTCTCGGGTACTTATGCCATGCAGGACTATGGCCTTGCTTGGTCTGCCCAAGGAGTTCCTGAACCTGGTGTCTGGGCACTATTTTTCATCGGGACTGGGATTCTCCTGTTTCATTGCCGGAAAAAAATGCTTCCTGCTGGCTAGTGCCGCCTGATCAGGCTACCAAATCACCATGAAAATTTCTCTTGGCAGCGACCACGCAGGATTTGAATACAAACAGGCCATCGCCGATATGCTCCGCGCTCAGGGGCATGAGGTGATCGATTGCGGCACTCACACTGCTGACTCGACTGATTACCCTCTCTGGTGCATTCCCGCTGCCGAAAAAGTTGCCGATGGGGAAGCTGAGAAGGGCATCGTCTTTGGTGGTTCCGGCAACGGCGAGGCCATCGCCGCCAATAAGGTGAAGGGGATCCGATGTGCCATCGCCTGGAGCGATGACACGGCCCGCCTCGGCAGTGAGCACAACAATGCCAACGTCCTTTCCATCGGCGAGCGCATGGTCTCCCTCGAGACCGCCAAGCGCCTGGTGGACATCTGGCTCTCAACCCCTTTCGAGGGTGGGCGCCATCTCAAGCGGATTGAAGAACTGGCCAAGTACGAATCAGGCCTCCCAATGCAGTAATGCTGGTGCTTTTAGCGCCGCGCTGTGTTGCTGCTCACTCGCAGTAGCTCTACTACAGCTTCATTCGCGCGTCTTGCGCGGCATCCAAAATCCCTACGCATTTTTCGGCGTTCTCTGGATACCTCTTATCCAGCCAACTCCACTCCTAATAGTCTAACAGTTTTCAGCCTAGATTCCCTTTATTCTCCAAGTCCGGCAGTTTGACAGCGAGGAGGCGGAGGCTATTGAGCACTACAAGCAGGGTGCTTCCCTCGTGGGCGGCGACGCCGAGGGTTAGGGGCACGGGGTAAACAAATGCGGCGCAGACCATGAGAACGACTGTCCCGAGTGCCACCACGATATTCTGGGTGATGATCGCCTTGGCTTGAATGCTGAGAATCCGTGCCAGCAGGAAGTTCTCGATCCGATCGTTCATCAGGACTACCTCGGCCTGCTCCAGCGCGGCGTCGGATCCCCTAGCACCCATGGCGATCCCCACGTCGGCGGCGGCGATGCAGGGGGCGTCGTTGACTCCGTCACCGATCATGGCGACACGGACCGTTCCTCCCTCCTTCAGGTTCTCAACGGCCTCGACTTTGCTGTCGGGGGAAAGTTCCGAAAGGATTTCCCCGATGCCGACCTTCTTTCCGATAAGTTCTGCGGCATCCCGGTGGTCTCCCGTGAGCATGACGGTGCGAACACCTTGCGCGTGCAGGGCCGCGAGCGTGATGGCTGATTCCGGCCGCACTTCATCCGTAAAGACCATCCTGCCCAGGGTTCGGTCGCCGGCCACCCAGACGACGGCGCCCGCCGTGCTACCCGCCGGAGGAAGCTCCCGGCCGGCAAAGCGGTCGAGGGAGAGCACGAACTTACGGCTTCCCATGACAAAGGTCTCCCCGTCGATTGTGGCGCGGACCCCTTTGCCGAGGATGGTTTCAAAGTTGGCGACTTCCATGGCGGCCGTTCCCCATGAAGCTGTGATCTTCCGGATGGCTCGGGAGAGGGGATGTTCCGAGAGCCTGGCAAGTGAATGGGCGGCTTTCCGAAAATGTTCCTCCGTCCCTTCAAAGACCTCAATCTCAGCAAGGGCAAGGTTTCCCGAGGTCAGGGTGCCCGTCTTGTCGAGGGCCACGACCTTCACGTTGGCCAGCGTTTCGATGGCGGCTCCACCACGGTAGAGAATGCCGCGCCTGGCCCCGCTTGCGATCGCCGAAAGAATTGCCGAGGGGACGGAGAGAACAAGCGCACAGGGTGATGCGACCACCAGCAGGGTCATCGTCCGGTAGAAGGCGCTGGCCTTTTCCCCCGCTCCGTCGAAGGGGGGGAGGCCCAGCACCAGCCACCAGACGAAGAACATCACCATGCAGATCGAAAGAATCGTCCATGTGTAGCCGGTTCCGAATTTGTCGGTGAATCGTTGTGACGGTGCCTTGAGGTTCTGCGCGTTCTGGATGAGGCGGATAATCTTTTGCAGAGAGCTTTCGCTCGCGGGACGCAGGACCCGCCCTTCGAGGACCCCCCAGAGATTAATGGTGCCGGAAAGGGCGGTGTCGCCGGGGTGCTTCGGGACTGGAACGGCCTCGCCGGTCATGTTCGATTCGTCACAGGCACTCTCGCCCCGGATCACTTCCAAATCGGCTGGGATCTGCTCGCCCGTCGTGACGAGGACGAGCATTCCAGGCGTCAGATCCTC
>RFPR01000134.1 GCA_009928265.1 Pseudomonadota bacterium
GTCCGGAATGCGTTGAAGGATGTGGCAATGGTGGCAGGTAACTAGGCGAGGAATGACCGTCTCCTTCTACGATGAGTATCCCAAGGGACCGATACTACATCCGCATGCGGTTTCGCAGGGCATTGGCACGAACCCAAGTGTCTTCCCCCCACTCAGCGGCATGGGCGTCGGACATCCCTGAGTCGCGCATGAGCCGCCTACGGTCTACAGCGTTGGACGCCGCCCACCCCTGGCGCTTCGACAGAAGACCCGCCAAGCGGTAGAGCGGCAACGAGTGCTGGTAAACCCCAGGGTTGGAACCTCCGGTCCTCTCTGCCTCAACCGCCCGTAACGGCGACTGCACGGGAGTCCAGGCGCTATTGGATGGCCGGAACGTGCTTCTCACCGCAGGTTCTCGTACACCTTGCCGTCATGGCATGACGGGTCGCATGCGAAAGGTGCCTTCATGTGCATGTCGGCCTGCCCATAGACAGGCCAGGACATGCGCTCGCTCGGGATGTTGCTGAGCACACCGCCACGGTCCGGGACAAGACTGATGTAGGTGCTATCTGTCGATCCCTGGGTGAACTCTTCACTCATGCTGCGGGACTTGTTGACGGCCATGGTGATACCTCCATATCGAGACTACTACGTTCTGGGGAGCCTTCGAGGGAGACTTGACCGGCTCACAGCCTTCCAACCTTCCTCAGGAAGTCGACCGATGCCTGCTGGTGCATCTTCTCGCTCCAGTCAGGGAAAGGTGGATACCGGCAGCGTGGTAGGCGTCAAACTGAGGACCGAGTGTCATACCTACCTCACAGCATCGGGTTGGCGCTCATACCGATGTTTCGGGCGGTTCCCGAGAACATGTCCTGCTGCACGTCGGACTTGCGGGGTTTGAGCGGGACGCCGCTGGTCCACGACCTGCGCTGTGGTGCCCAACGATCAGTGTCCAGGATCTCGGTGAGAGTCAGCGGCTCACGCACGTACCCCTCGGTGGGCATCTCAGGGTGCTCGGTGACTGGACGAATCATGCGTACCCGGTCAGCCGGAACTGTCATCAGTCGCATCGCCTCACTGACGATGTACTGCTCCTTCGACTGACCCGGGCGATCGAACCAGGGGGGAGAAGTGCTCCCGTCGTGGTACACGGGAAGGCCACCAGCGGTGCTGGATACAGCGACGTTGTCCAGCGTCTCCCAGTCCTCACGTGCAATGCGGTAGCCCATAGCGACTCAGAATAGCCGCTGCTGCTTGTATCGAGAGACGTATGACCGCTTCCTGTTCACGGGGTCTCGCCCCTCTACTGCCCAGTTGGGCATCTCCACGACGTTCTTGGTCTGCGGAGCGAACTCTCCAGTGACACCCCAGTACGCCGCCTGCCCGACAACCTCACTAAAGAGTGCCTTACGGGCAGCAGGCGGAAGTGTCCGTGCATGGCCTTCGTATGCTGCGTACTCGTCTGAGGGGGAGAACCCTCGCCCGGTGACACCGTGCCCCATCACATCATGCACAGCACGGAACTTGTCGTTCTCTTCGTCGGAGAACACCGCACTGGACTGGTCGGGGGTGGTCCTGCTCACCTTCAACTGGCCACTGCGGAGATCGTCTGCCATCTCCCGAGGGCCATTGTAGAAGTGGTCACCGATCGACACGTCCAGACCTGACTGTTTGATGGCGTCGAACTGCTCATTGGTGTGCTGTCGCAGCACGTCATACGACCGTTTGAGACTCGGTGATGCGGTGGTTCTCCCGAGTCGTCGCTGGTACTCCTTGCCCAGCATGAAGAGCCTCTGAGGCGATAGCCCCATCGAAGAGATGCCATCATCGCTGTAGCCCATGCCTGCCGCCATGTCGGCGTACTTCTCAACGGGCTTGAACGATCGAACGTCGCTGCCCTGCCCGGGGAACATCTCCAGTTGCTCAAACTGTTGGCGGTTCAGGCTCATGTTGCAAACGCTTTCGTATCGTTGTAGGGTTCAGGTATGACCGACCAAGAGGAACAAGAGTTGGCGAAACTTCAGGCTTTGATTGACCGCTTGCCGGAAGGGCACCAGAAGTTCGGAGCGCTGCGGCACTACTCGTACCTGCACGCCGACATTGTCAAGAGAACGACTGATCTTTCAGCGGAATCGACCGACCACGCTTGAACTGAGCACTATGTAGTGGCATTTCGGCCCACACATCTCTGTCGCTGTCCTGTGCCTGTATCTCGTATTGGTACGCTGGGTGGAACGGGCTGTACACCGTGCCTGCGTACCTACCTTTGGAGTCCACGACGCCGTAAGCCCTCTGAGAGTTCTCCAGTGTCGATTTCCGTGCATCTACTTCGCCCTGAGGCGTTCTCGGAAACCCTTTGGGCACGTCAAGGTAGGCATCCTCATCCTCTACCCAGCCGCCCAGGTACCTTTCTGGACGTGAAAGGGTAGGGGCGTTGCTGTCGGCGTAGACACGGATGTCCGTTCCCGTAGAAGGCATGGCGTGCGTACCCTCTTCCACATCCCGCTGGCCGACCATGTATCTGCTGCGTGGGGGTGCCCCACCTTTGCGAGGGTTGGCAGAGAAACCGGCGTCGTTGGGGTCATTGAGTTTCGCCGCAAGGGCGTCGTACTGGTCTTGACGCATGCTCCTCATTGACTACCCCCTTCAGGGGGCGGCACGACCCTCACCATGAGGGCAATGAACGCCTCGGTCAGGAGTTGGATGGCTCCGACTTGGGCAGCGTCCAGGGTGAGCACGAACGCCGTGAACACCACCACCAGGGCACGGATGAAGGCACGGAAGGCCGTACCGCCATCACTGAACAGGCGCTTCAGCAGGTCAGACATATTTCTCCTCAGTTTCAGGGTCTTCCAGGACGTTCAGGCGTTGCCCGTGATCTCGGATCGTGGCCTTGATGTCACGGACATCGGCTCTGGTGTCACGGACATCGGCGTGGATGCTGGACACCGTTGCTGACAAGGTCTTGACATCCAGCATGGTCTTGGCATGGTCGTTTCGGTTGTCGTTGTGCACCTTGCGCTGCTGCAGCAATAGCCCGATAAGGATGCCAACCAGCCCAAACACCCCGGTGATGATGGCGACGCGCTCTTCGTTCGTCCAGGCCAACATCAGAGGCCCACCGGAAGATACGGGACCGCCATGCCCGGGTTGCCCCGCTGCCCACTACTCCACGATGGGGCGAGGTGGCGCAGGACACTGGCTCGGTCAGGCTGCTGCCGGGGACCCCACTGCGCTGTCCCGTTCGACAGGCCACCGGTCGGTACACGCTTCGGGCCGACCTTTCGGTCGGTGGGGTAACGCTCATACTGAAGTTCCATGCCAACTCCGGGGGGTGTGTAGCGAACACCGGCGGCTTCTGACTGAAGCGCAGTCCACTGGTTGAACTCGGGAGGCCAGAAGTAGTCCCGGCCGTCAACCCGTTCACCCTTGTGTACGCCCCGTGTGTAAGGGCGGTTTGACTCACGCTGCTTCAAGCCGTTGAGGAGCCGGTCCTGACGGCGGGTGTTGATCGTTCCCAGGTAGCCGTCAGGGTAGGTGGCTTCCGGAGTGCGCCTCCAGGACATGCGGAGAGCGTCCAGGTCACCATGCGGGACGGGCTGGGGGCCGAGCGTTTCGGCAATGCGAAACGGTGCCTGGCCTGCCGGATAGTCCCGGGCTTGGTATGTTCCGAAGGACTGGGCCATGCCCGCACTCCCGATGATGTGGAGGGGGCCGATCGACCCTGATGAGATACTACATCAGGGTCGTGGTCAGTTGAGTCACTTGTCGTTCGGAAATAGCACAACGACAGCCCAGGCAAGGGTCAGCAGCCCAAACCCCAGCAGCGTCAGCATCACAGTGGGGCTTCGGTAGTTGCCGACCGTTTCTTCCTGGTGGGCGTTACCTGCAGGGACGTGATGATCTCCTGCATATCCGCCACCTGCTGCCGAAGATCCGCCAACTGCTGCTCCAACGGCGTCACCTGGACAGGGAGTTCTTCGACAGGGATCGGTACCCACGCACCGTCGATCCAGCGGTGCTTGAACGGGTCTCCCGGGGGGTCGGGGAGAGGCTGGCCACCCCACACCTCAATGCCATAGGCGGTGCAGGTTCCGTCGTCGCTGATGTGGTAGAAGTTCTGGCTCATGGTTTCCCTTTAGTACATAAAGCGAGCGTCGCGTGGTGCGTCGAACACGGCGATGTTCGAAGCGCTCTGCCCACTGACGACAAGTTGGTTGGTTTGCGGGATGCTGGCGATACCAGTTATCTCCCGAGCGACAGTGGTGACTCCATCCTGTACGGAAGATCTGCCAATGCTCCCGACGATGGTGTTGGTGTTGGGGTTGACAATGACGATAGCACCACCTTGGCAGGTGGCGTATATGCGGTCGGTGGGTTCATGGTAAACGAGGTACGACGGAGTAGAAGGCATTGGGAACGATGTCACCACGCTGAAGTTCAGGTCAAACACTGTCAGGTACTCGCTGCCCATGTTGGTGACATACAGTTGGTTGCTGCTTGGTGCCCAGCACACACCGACCGGGCTGCTCAGGTTGTTAGACGTGGCGCGCACGTAACCGACGGAACCCGTCGAGGCCACGTTGGTCATCATCATGACATTGGAACCGTTGAACACGTTGACGATTGTCTGGTTCGAGGCGACGTAGCAGGAACCTTGCGGACTGGACCAGCCTGTGTAGGTGTAACCGCCGAGGTATCCCCCCACATTGTTGTGGCGTGAAAAGTTGGGTGAGGTGTACCCAGTGTGTGTCACCCACACTTCATCGAGTGGCGGGACATAGGTGAACTGATAGACACCAGACTGTCCAGTACCAATGCCAAGGGCGATGCCGAGGCCATTGGCGTCAAACACATTGACCGATCCCCCGGTGCCCATGAACACGCGGTTGGTGCTCGGAACGTAACAACACGACTGGAACCCTCTACTGGTCCCGCTGTTGACTACGTTGCCGGTGGTAAGCGAGCGGAACTCGTAGTTGTTGTTGCTACCGCCAACAGTGACGATGTTGCCGGTGGTGGGCACATAGCAGTGGTTGACTGGGGTCGGCACGGTGCTGCTGAACAAGCGCAAGTTGCGCAGCGTTGACGACCCGGATGCTGCGCTTTGTTGGCCTCGGGGGAGGCCGATCAGCCCCCTGTTCGACACTAGAACGCCCCGCCGAAGGCGATCACGTTGAAGGTCTCGGTCTTCTCCGTGCTTGCGCGCAACGACCAACCTGGGGGCAGGACCAGGAGGGGAAGGTCTGGGCGAGTGTCGTTGCGGATTGTCGCTGTGAACGGTGCCACTGTGGCAGATGCTGTGATGGCCGATACGGGTACCTCACGCCACAGGCGGGTGTTCGCGCCGTCGTTGATGAACAAGCGCACCATGCCTGCGGTGGTGGTGCCGGTGGCGGTGATGACGATCTCCTCAAACCGTGCCCCGCCAGGGCTTGACCCAGCGGCGGAGGGGCCGGTGGCGACAGTCACGATGGTCCCAGTCCCATCACGAAACGTGTTGGCGACACTGATCTGTGCTGCACCAACGGACGGGGTTGCGGCAAACTGCGGGTCGGTAGCCATGTGGTGTTCCTATCGGTAGGACTGTTGAAGGAAGAGTCGTGTTGCGTATGAGTTTAGACCGGTAGCGCCCACCGGGCCAGTGGGGCCGGTAGGGCCG
>RFPR01000135.1 GCA_009928265.1 Pseudomonadota bacterium
ACCGTTGCTGGGGGATTACAGGGGCTTGCCGACCGCTACGGAATGTTTGCCCATGCCTCGGGATTTTTTTCCGCGCAGGGCGACGCGCAGGCCGTGGAATTTGTCCTCCGCAACACCACCTCGGGAGTCACGCCCGCCGTGCTTTACCTTGATGGAACCTCCGCCAACCGCCTCACCATCCGAACCGACACCCAGCTTTCGGGAATCTGCACGATTTCCGGCATCAAATCGGACGGCTCGGAACTCGCCCTGTTCCAGCGGTCCCTCGTCATCAAAAACATCGGGGGAACCACCACCCTCGTCCATGTCTCGACCATTTCCACCGATCACAAGGACGATGCGGCGTGGGCCCTTGCGATCACCGCCGACAACGCCAACAGCGCGTTGCAAATCCAATGTACCGGGAACACCGGGGACGATGTGCGGTGGGTGGCGGTTTTGCGTGGACTTGAAATCGCCATCGGCTAGTCCGAAGGCATGGCGAAAACCTTTCACTTTATTTCCGGGTTGCCCCGATCCGGCTCCACCCTCCTCTGCAACATCCTAGCCCAGAATCCGGCTCTCCATGTTTCCAAGGCGACCTCCGGGTTGCACGATGTCCTTTTCGGGGTCCGCAACCAATGGGATCGCCTGATCGAACATCAGGCGGAAGGGGTGGACTATGACAGGCTCAAGCGGGTTCTCCGTGCAGTATTCGAGAGCTATTATGATACCGATAAAAACATCATCATCGACAAGGGGCGGGGATGGTTGTCCCTGATCGAGATGACGGAGTTCGCCCTCGGTTGCGAAATCAAAATCCTCTCCCCCGTGCGGGACTTGGCGGAGATTTTGGCGAGCTTTGAAAAGTTGTGGCGCAAGACCACCGGGAAATCCCAATGGAATTTCGAGTCCAACGACTATATGCTTTCGCAAACCGTGGCCGGACGATGCGAAATCTGGTCGCGCCGGGACCAGCCCGTCGGGCTTGCCTACAACCGGGTCAACGATGCGATTTCCCGGGGTCATGCCGGGAAGATCAAATTCATCGAGTTCGATGATCTAACCTCAAGTCCAAGTAGCGTGTTGTCAGATGTTTACAGATTTTTGGATATGGATTATTTTCCGCACGACTTTTCCAATATTGCCCAATATACTCGCGAGGACGACGAAAATGTCCACCGGATCGGGGGGTTGCACTCGATCAGGCCCAAGGTAGCACCCGTGCCGAAGTCGGCCCGGGCGGTATTAGGGTCGGTGGCGGAAAAATACCGCAACCTAGAAACTTGGAGAAAATAAAATGGAAGTGAAGCTGGAAAACAAGAAAACGGTCGTGATTGCCCCGGCGGTCACGAAGGAACTGGAAAAGGTCACCATCGTTCGGATCGTTGACCTCCCGGTCGAGAAAAAGGTGCGGGCGTTCGTGCGCGAGCTTGGCCGTCCCATCGAACTGCCGACCCTCTCGGACGAAAATTACGGCGATTGGAACGACAAGAAGGTCGCCGACGCCGTAAAGTCAGAGTTGGCAAAACTCTAAAATCATGGCCGAGGGCGACCTACTCTTGGCGGGCATCGCGTCCGCCATGCTGAAAAACGCCCGTCCCGCGACCAGCGGGACGCCGACGGCGGGTTCGAGCCCCGCCACGGCGACATTCACCCCGGAACAGATCGACCAGTTGGCCGGGGCGTTGGGCGATGCGGTGGGGAGGATCGAGATTCCCCCGGCGCAGGTCAGCTTCCCGCCGAACCTGCAACTCGCCTTTTCCGACGCCGAGCTTGCCCGGATCGCGCAGGCGATTGCGGGTGCGTCGTCCACCCAGACAAAGCTGATTGAAACCCGGGTTCTCACCGCAGACTTTGATGGCTCGATTCTGACCAACTCTATTTTCCCCACCCTTCAGCGGGTCACTTCGTACCAATTTGTGCAAGATTACTACATGATCGCCTCGACTCTTTCCTCCTCAATCGTCAATGTCGGTCCCGATGTGGCGGGGTTCTTCTTTGGGAGAGATTTGGGGGAATTCGTGGACATCGGCCAGCAGTCCGATACCCAGACCGCCAGCGACATTTTCATCTCCCAGATCACCCATCAAAATTCCACGCTCACTACGATTGCCCCGCTTTCAAGGACAAACACCATAGCCTTTGGGGGCGACAATGTGTTTGTCCCCGTGCAGGCGGGGACAAGGCTTGCGTTATATGCCTGCGGAACCCCGGGGAACGCTGGATATCTTTATACGGCAACCGTCCACCTTCACCTCATCGCAAAATAATGGCGAAAATCAGCGGACCGGGTGGCGGGGAAACCGAGTTTTTCCAGATCACGGAACTTCAGCAGGCTTTTGAAAAAGAGCTAAAAACCGGGGAGAAAATCGCCGTGATACCCGGGGTAAAGGAGGCATCGTTTTTACGGGAGGCCCCGATCCGTTCCGAACTCCAAAAACAATGGGAAAACTTCAAGGACAGGGTACTGAATCCCCCGGTTCCGCCCCAGCCGGAGGTTCCGAGGCCGATATGTCCGGCGGTTTTTTTCAACGCCAATTCCTCCTTTGACCTTTCGGTGGCAACCGGGTCAGGGTTCAACCCGGCAAGCACCCCGATCCTGATTGCGGAATGGGTCTGGAATCTTCCCACCAGTCTTGGGGGTTTGCCTTACTTTTCCGGCACTTTCACCAGCCCCGGGACATGGAACGGGGCAAATTTCACATTCCCAAGCATGACCATCAATGCCCCTCTTTTTGCTCCGGCTCCCGGCTATGTCACGCAGGTCATTCCCAACGCCCTGACCGTGAACCTCAAAATCAAAGATGTGGTCACGGTTGCGGGGTTCGCCGGGATCGCCGGGATCACCCTTTCCGAGTCTTGGCCCAACTACTTCACGCAGGCTTTCAACTGCGCCAACATTCCCGACACGATCGGTCCTCAGGAGTTGCTTCTTTGCACCCTTTCCGCCGATGTGCAGGAGTGGTACTATACCGCGAACCCCAATCCATGCACCCGCCAGTTCATAAACTTCGCCTTTACAAATAACTACCCCTAATTACATAAACCCCATGAGCTTCGACAAATTCATCCAAACCCGCACCATCGCCCGGGCCGTCTCGCTCCCGGCAGTTCCCTTCCCAACCTACAATCTCGACTCCTTCATCCTTCATCGACTTCGAGGCGGACGGCTATCTGGTCGGGGTGCATTTCATGGTCACGCACAATGTCGCCACGCTGGGAGCCGGGGCCATCGACCCCGCCCAGCCCGCCGGGGCCATCGTCGCCAAGGTGTCCGGGGATGCCCTGACCATCCCAGAGGGAGGCAGTTTCACCAATTATTCCGGGGCGCAGGTCCTCGTTTCCCACCTTGCGTTGCCGGACACCGACGGGACCAACAACGCCGAATCCAACTCCCGGCAGACGACCATCGCCTACGATGCGGATTCCAAGAGGATCACGATCAAATCCAACGACCGTCTCGGGGTCTATCTATGCTCCAACGCCCTCGCCTCCAACCTCAATTTCAGCTACACGCTCACCTCTTACTTTGTGCGATCCTAGTTGGGTGTAGCACCCCTTCGGGGAACTACGATCTCGGACAGGCGGACGCCCAAATCGGCGGGCTGATTTCCGAAAACCCCAAACTCAAGGATGAGTTGGAGCAGATTCGGAAAAACATCCGGCAGGCGGAAAAGGCCATCCAAGAAAAGGAGGCCACCATCGACAATCTCTCCAAGGCCGTGACCCGGGCGCAGGAAAAGGCCGACTCCCGGCTGGGGACGATTTGGAAGTTGACTTCGGGGCTCCTCGGAATACTTCTTGCGGTTGGAGCATACCTAGCGTGGAAACTCAAGTAACTAACTCCCACACGGCCAGCGACATAGGACGAACCGTCCTATCGCTCGGCTCGATCATGGCCGTGGTTTTTGCCTTCTGGCAGATGCAAAATTCCGTGCGCGAGGAAATCCGCCCGGAACTGACGGAACTTCGGAGGGATGTGCGATCCATCGAGGAAAAGGTGAACCAGCTTATCGGGCAACAGGATGCCTTGGCCCGGAGACTCGGATCGGGAAAATAAGATGCCTCCCTACGATCCGAACGCACCCCTGACTTGGGAACGAGTCATCACCGCCGGACTGATCGGGGCAGTCATCGGGGTCGTGGCGTTGCTGGCAAACCATCATATCCCGAAACTGACCAATGGGGGGAACAAGTAATGGCTCGCAAGAAATCCCGCTCCTTGGAATCACAAGCCAAGTCCTACGCCCGCAAGGGGTATTCCGCCGCCAAGAAAGCCCTTGCGGGTGTCGGGACAACGGAACTCATTTCCCTTTTGCCGTGGATCGCCGGGGGAATTGCGGTTTGGTGGGCTTACACGAAACTCGCCGGGGGACAGGCGGGATTTGATCTTGTCGAGGGCGGGAATGTCACGCTCCCCCCGAACCTGCCCCGACCCGACTATGTCTATGCCGACATCGCCGACCGCCAGTATAATGCGATGAATATGTGGTTCACGGACGAGGAAAGTTTGTTCGCCGCGCTTGAAGGGCTGAACAAACAGGAATTGATCGCCGTCGCATCCAAGTTCGGAAAGCGTGCCTCGACGATCAGCTTGTTCCCCGGAACGCAACAATCAATTTCCTTCCCAAGAAGCCTGACCGAGTGGTACGATTCGGAACTCTCCGGGTCCGACCGGGATCGCATGAAGGCGATTTGGTTCGGGACGGGGTTGTATTAAAATGAGCGCATACACCAGCGATATTCGGAAAAGACTTTCCGAGGCTTTAGAGGAATATGATGACAAACAAGCGGACAAGGCGATGAGTTCTGGAAAGCCGAGAAGTTGGAATCCAAACGCCCTTCGTATTTATCTGCAACAAGTCAATTATATAATGGATGACATCGAGAGAGGTGCTGATCCAAGGTCGGCAATCACGGCAGGGATGACCGGGAGCGTTCTTTCTTATGTTTTACGAAAACTTAAAATGCGTCCACCCTCAAGAGATGAATATACCGGGGCGGGACGCATGGTGTATCGCCCGGTGTCCAGCAACCCCCCCATGTACGCCCATCACCTCAACGAAATCAAAACCCACGGGCTTTCGGTCAAGCAGTTGCGGAGACTCTATGCGATGGTTTCCCGGGGCAACCAAAAGGCGATCACCTACGCCCGGAATGTTTTTGGGATTCCGTTCGATGAGACGGCCTCGCAAGTCAAGGCGGTGGTGAAACATCACCTGATTGATGTGGGGGCGGGGAAGGTGAGGAGGAATCCGTACCTCTCCCAAGGCGGTAAAAAGGTTTTATACGGATACGCCAAGGACGATATAAAGCTATTAGGAACCGGGCTAAAAATTTCTAAAGGTGAGTTGGTTCTTCTTACTCCGGCCACGAACATCCCGGGAGGCGGATATTTCGCAAGGCCCGGGTATCTGACGGGTATTTGGAAGCAAGTTTCCGAGGATGATTCTATTTACCTACGGCCATCGGAAATTAAGTCCGACATCACATTCAGAAAGCCAGTATTCGGGTCAAAGTCTTTTGGGAGAATGATCCGGGGGAATCCGGGCACAAAATTTGTTTTCGTCACAATCCATCACAATTATTTTCATTGGAGAACAGATGACAACCGATCCGGCGGTCAACCTTTTTCTAGCAATTCAGAATTGAAAAGCC
>RFPR01000136.1 GCA_009928265.1 Pseudomonadota bacterium
CGCCGTAAAAACGACACAGTGGAGGGCGAGTCCATCGACGAACTGAAAATGGAGCTCCCCCCGCTCTCTCAGGTTGTGTGGAGTCACGCGGAGTTCCTCCTCGGTCTCCCGGATAGCCGCTTGGAGAGGAGTTTCACCCGGTTCAAGGCGTCCACCGGGGCCATTGATTTTCCCAGCTCCGAGTCCCCGTTTCTTACGGATCATCAGGATCTGACCCTCCCGGCGCACGAAACAGAGGGAGGCCCTCATGGTCGGCTGCCAGCTTTCCCAGAAGGCGGGGTCTTGGGGATCCATGGGAAGGAATTAATCTGGAAAACAGGAAAGAAGGAAGGCTTCAGGTTCCTGTTTGGGAGTGGCTAGGGATTTTTGCCTAACAGCCTGCAATCTAATCGCCTAACACGGGCTGAGGCGCCGGTTTCATGGCGCCGATGTCACACTTCTCCCCTTGAACCTCGGCGGGTGACATTGCACCATAGACAGCTCATGGAAACTGGACAGGAATCTCAATTCATCAACAGGGGCCTGAGCTGGCTGGAATTCAACCAGCGAGTGCTCGATCAGGCTCTGGATAAAGAGAATCCACTGTTGGAACGTCTCAAGTTCCTCTGCATCGTCAGTTCCAACCTCGACGAGTTTTTTGAGGTGCGGGTGGCCGGCCTCAAGCAGCAGGTCCAGCAGGGATCAGTTGCCCTCGCCCCGGACGGGATGTCCCCCAAGTCGGAACTCTCCGCGATCCTCAAAAGGGTCCGCAAGCAGGTCGATGACCAATACCGTTGTTGGAACGAGGAGATTGAGCCCGCCCTTACCTCCGAGAAGATTCGCTTCCACAATTATCCCGATCTCGCCGACGTCGAGCGCGCCCATTTCGAGAAATTCTTCCGCGAACGGATCTTCCCCGTTCTCACGCCGCTGGCGATTGATCCGTCCCACCCTTTCCCCCAGCTCCTTAACAAGAGCCTCAATATCATCGTCCACCTCGAGGGTGAGGGGCTCAATACCGACCTCGCCGTCGTCCAGGTGCCGCGCATTCTGCCGCGCTACGTTCCGTTTAGCGACCAGACCGAGGAGCAGGGCAACGACTTCGTGCTGCTCGGCAGCATCATCAAGCATCACGTCGGGGAACTCTTTCACGGAGTCAAGGTTCTCGGCTCCCATCTTTTCCGCGTCACCCGCAACAGCAACCTCTACGTTGACGAGGAGGAGGCAGACAACCTGCTCCACGCCATCGAGGAGGAACTGCGTCATGTGAACCGCGGAGCCGCCGTCCGCTTGGAGGTGCAGGAGGACTGCCCCGATACGATTGCTGATCGCCTACTCGATCTCTTCAATCTTGAGAAGGGCGACCTCTTCCGCCACGACGGCCCGCTGAATCTCACCCGGCTCATGCCGCTGGCCCTCTCGATCGACCGCCCCGACCTCCGAGACAAGCGTTTCACCCCTGCCACGGTTGTCTCTCTCACCGAGGAGGCCGACATTTTCTGGCATATCCGCAAGGGGGATATCCTTCTCCATCATCCCTACGACAGCTTCCAGACGGTCCTCGATTTTCTGGGTCAGGCAGCCGAGGACCCGAATGTGCTGGCGATCAAGCAGACCCTCTACCGCACCAGCTCCGACTCCCCCCTAGTTGCCTCGCTCATCCACGCAGCGGAGAACGGCAAGCAGGTCACCGTTGTCATCGAACTGAAGGCCCGTTTTGACGAGGCCGCCAATATCAAGTGGGCGCGTCTTATGCGTGAGGCCGGAGTGAATGTCATCTATGGCGTCGCGGGTCTCAAGACTCACGCCAAGGCGATGCTGATTGTCCGCCAGGAGGGTGAGGTGATCCGTCGTTACGCCCACCTCGGCACGGGGAACTATCATCCCTCCACCGCACGCCTCTATACCGATTTGGGGCTACTCACCGCTCGCGAGGAGCTTACCGCCGACGTCGCCGCGATGTTCAACATCCTGACCGGCGTCTCCAAGTTCCCCGGCATGAAGGAGCTCCTGATGGCCCCCTACGATCTCCGCGAGGGAATGATGGAATTGGTTGAGCGCGAGATTGAGCATGCGAAGGCAGGCCGTCCTTCCGGCCTGTTCGTAAAGATGAATGCGCTCGTCGAACAGAGCATGATCGAGGCCCTCTACCGCGCCTCGCAGGCTGGGGTGAAGGTCCGCCTGCTCGTCCGCGGTATCTGCTGCCTGCGTGCCGGTGTCCCGGGAATCAGCGAGAACATTGAAGTGCGCAGTCTTGTGGGGCGTTTCCTCGAGCACAGCCGTATCATGCGCTTTGAGAACGGCGGCACGCCCGAGATCTATCTCGGCAGCGCTGATTGGATGCCGCGCAATCTCTTCCGTCGTGTGGAGACCGGTTTCCCGATCCGCAATCCCCGCATCCAGGAGCACATCCAGGAGATCATCGACTGGTTCTGGAAGGACAATGTGAAGTCCCAGGTCATGGGTCCCGACGGTCTCTACCACCCGCTGGAGATTACGGGTGAGCGCTTCAACGCTCAGGAGGAGTTCGTTGCCGACTCCCAGCGCCGACGCAAGGCAAAGCCTGCAACGGCTCAATAAGCCCCAGGTTTTAGACGTTCAGGCTGACGGTATTCTGCCGAAGGATGGAGAAGTCCGACGTCTGCTATTACCTGCCAAACAGGGATGATTGATGCTCCCTTATCATGATTTCCGAGGTGGTCATGGTAGGGCCTTCGTGCTGGAATGAAACAATGTCCCGCTCTTTTGCGTTTGGGCATCCGCAATCATCCCCAAGTCTGTACCTGGCCCAGTTTTTGACTTTGGCCAAGGGCGGCAGCATGCCCTGTTCAAAAAGCTGAAAGCGGCGGTCTGAAAAGCTAAAAACAGACTCGCCTCATCTTATAGCTCCTATCTCCCTACGCCCATCTCTATGAAATCCCGCAAAGGCATCGTTCTCGCCGGTGGTACCGGCTCCCGGCTTCACCCGCTGACCATGGCCGTGAGCAAGCAGCTCATGCCTGTCTATGACAAACCGATGATCTACTACCCGATCTCAGTGCTGATGCTGGCCGGAATTCGCGAAATCCTGATCATCTCTACGCCGCAGGATCTACCTGCATTTCGCAAACTTCTTGGAGATGGTACCCGGTATGGGGTTCGGTTCGACTATGCTGAGCAACCATCTCCCGATGGTTTGGCTCAGGCTTTTCTGATCGGGGCTGAGTTCCTTGCCGGATCCCCTGCCGCGCTTGTTCTGGGAGACAATCTCTTCTACGGGCATGACTTCACCGACATCCTGGCAGAGGCTGACGCGCTGAAAGATGGTGCTACGGTTTTCGGTTACGAAGTGGCCGAACCCTCCGCTTACGGTGTGGTGGAGTTCGATGCCTCTGGCAAAGCGATCTCGCTGGAGGAGAAGCCGGTCGCCCCTAGGAGCAACTACGCCGTGCCTGGACTCTATTTCTACAGTGCCGACGTCGTGGAAAAGGCTCGTGATCTCAAGCCCTCGGCGCGGGGAGAACTCGAGATTACCGATCTGAACCGAGTTTACCTTGAGGAGGGGCGCCTACAGGTTCAGAAGCTGGGACGCGGCACGGCATGGCTGGATACCGGAACCCACGAGTCGCTCCTAGAGGCTGCTGATTTTGTCCGTGCCATTCAGAACCGCCAAGGTCTACGCATCGCGTGTCTTGAGGAAATCGGACTGCAGATGGGATTCCTTGACGAGGCCGCTTTCGAGCGTGCGCTCGAACCTCTTGGCAAGTCAACTTACGGGACTTACCTGCGGGGTGTCCTCAAACGCCGTCGTAAATAATCCCAAGCTCCTAGCTACCAACTTCCAGCTCCCATTTTTGCTATGCAAAAGTTCCCTACCAAAATCCACGACGCCTTCTTGCTGAAACCTAAGGTCTTCGGTGACGCACGGGGCTTTTTCCTGGAGTCCTGGAACAAGGCGACCTTCCATGACCTCGTTGGAGATTTTGACTTTGTGCAGGACAACCATTCCCGTTCCTCTAAGCATGTTCTACGAGGACTGCACTACCAGTCGGGGGATACTGCGCAAGGGAAGCTTGTTTGGGTCACTTCCGGCACGGTCTATGACGTGTTGGTCGATCTTCGTAAAAGTTCTCCAACCTACGGGGCATGGGACGGATATTACCTCACGGCCGACGCGCATGAGAGGCTGTGGGTACCCCCGGGATGCGCTCATGGATTTCTGGTGGTGAGCGACACGGCCGACTTCCACTACAAGGTCACCTCTCCCTACTCACCCTCAACCGAGAGGTCTGTCCGCTGGGACGATCCGGAACTCGGCATCACCTGGCCCATCGAGATCGGCATCCAGCCCATCGTCTCACCGAAAGACGCTGGGGCCGCCTCCTTCGCCGACTGCGAAAAATACGATTAAGCCCAAGAAACGGCGGGAAAGGTCGTTTGACAGCCACTCAATAAAACCATATTGGTTCCATTATGGTTTCAATCACACTCAAAGATATCCCTGATTCCATCCATCGAACCCTTAAGCAAAGGGCTCGACTGCATCATCGCAGTCTCAACAAGGAAGTATTGGCAACCATCGAGGAGGCGCTTCATGGTGCACTGGGTCAGCAAGAGGTAAGAATGGGCACAGGCCAGAAACTCATCACCCGACGCCCCTCTGATGATGCATTGATCAAGATGGATTTTGGTAATGAGTGGGAGATGAACAAGTGACTGTCCTTTTGGACACGCATGTTTGGATCTGGGCCTTTGAGGGTTCCGAAAGACTCGGGCAATCAGCAAGGGAGATACTGGGGAATGAAGATAATGAACGATGGATCACCCCCGTATCGACTCTGGAAATGGCCCGTCTGATTGATGGAGGGGACCTCGCATTAAATTGCACACTAGCCGAATGGATTGAGCAATCCATTGATGACCTGAAACTTAAGTCCCAAGAGGTGAGCCACGAGATAGCGATGAAAGCTTACCAACTACCCGGCTCCTTTCATCGTGATCCGGCGGATCGACAGATTGTGGCCACGTCTATCTGCCATGGGTTGACATTAATGACGGCGGACGAGCGCATCCTGCAGTATTCGGGGGTAAAGACTCTCGACGCCCGCCTATAAAATACTCCTTCTCCTCCCCATCTTCCATCTTCTAGCTCCTAACTCCTATGCACCATTCCATCCTCGTCACCGGCGGCGCCGGCTTCATTGGTTCCAACTTTGTTCTCGATTGGATAGCGCTCGAAAAAGATTTCGTCATCAATCTCGATAAGCTCACCTACGCGGGGAATCTCCAGAACCTTGCTTCCGTCGAGGGGGATTCCCGCCACACCTTCGTTCGCGGCGATATCGGCGATGCAGAACTTGTTGCCAAGCTCCTCGCTGAGCACCGTCCCCGCGCCATTGTGAACTTTGCCGCTGAGTCCCATGTGGATCGCTCCATCCATGGACCCGCCGAGTTCATCCAGACCAACATTGTTGGGACCTTCACCCTCCTGGAGGCCGCCCGTGCCTACTGGAACGGCCTAGACGCAGACTCAAAACAGAACTTCCGTTTCCTCCATGTGTCGACTGACGAGGTCTATGGATCACTGGCGCCGACGGATCCCGCATTCACTGAGACCAAGCAGTACGAGCCCAATAGC
>RFPR01000137.1 GCA_009928265.1 Pseudomonadota bacterium
CCCGCCGCCCTGGCCACTGGAACTGTCGGAGGAATCGCGGGCGGCTATGCAGCCGGTCGTGGATACGATGCTCTCTACAAGACACTGGCCGAGAATGACTCGGAGTTCTCCAGCTATCTCTCCGCCAGCCAAGCCCGCCCCGGATACAATGCCGCCGGAGAGCTGGCCTCCATCGCTATCACCGCACCCGCCGCTCCCTATAATCTGATCAAGGGGATTCAGCTTGTCCGCGAGACCAAGGGAGCACTGGAAGCAGCCAAGTTCGCAGGGAAGGTCGTCGGCCTCGGAGCCGGGACCGGAGCCGCCACCGACATCACCTGGAAGCTGGCCGACCAGGCCCTTGCCTCCGGGGATGAAACTCCCGAGGGGCCGACCTGGCAGGGATCGTTCCAGTCTGCCGTCATGGGAGCGCTCCTCTCCGGCCTCACGGTGCAGAACAAGCGCTATGAGCTAGGAGACATTCAGGGGCTCATTGCCAAGAAGCAGGCCGGGGAATCTCTCTCCCCCATGGATAACGAAGCCGTCACGACGGCGCTCCGAGTGGCCGAGTCTGTCCGTGGAGAGTATGGTCCGCAGGCCAGAGGCACGATGCGGATGCAGGGAACCTCCTTCCTGGGTAAGCCTGAAGCGCTCAAGACCGAAGTGGCGCTGGGAGATGGAGTCGAGGGTCGAGGGTCGAGGGTCGAGGGCTTGCCGGGACAGCCACCCGCTGCTGCTCCCGCTGATATGGGGGAACTGATCCCCATCGAGGATGCTCCGAGTGGGGCCTTCACCATGGACCGCAACAACGCCGTCCCGGCCAATACTCCCGATGGCGTGATCGCCATGCCGGGCCGCGCAGCCCTCGCTTCAACGGGCAATTCAGCCCCATTAACTCCAACAATCGACGGAAATTTGTCGATTCCGGCAGTTAATGGGCAGGAATCCCCCGCTAAGTCGCAATCTCCGGCTGCAATGTCGCAAGCCGATCCTGCTAAGTCGCAAGCTCCGGCCAATGACTTGGCTGAGTTGGAGCCGATCACAGGATACACTGATCCTGAGACAACCGGGGGGGCCTCCATTCCCTACACGGAATCAAAGCTCAAGGTCTCTGACATCAAACTCTCGGAGGATGTCCCTAACTTTAAGGAGAATGCCGATCCTGATACCGGCGTCGTGCGAGGCCAGCAGATCGAAGGCAATATCGACATGCGGGCTTTTGGGCATCTCATGGTTTGGCAGCGCAATAACGGCGATCATGAGTTGATCTCAGGGAGGCATCGCTTTGACGCGGCCAAGAGAAACGGACTGGATAGCGTGCCGGTCTATATCATGCGGGAGGCGGATGGATTCACAAAGCCGATGGCAATGTCGCTTGACGCGGAGCTAAACATCCTCGATGAGAAAGGTGAGGTTAAAGACTATGCAAACTACTTCAGAAACACTTCGATTACAGAAGATAAAGCAGCACAGAGAGGACTCTTATCGAGAGCTAAAGGCCGCGCCGGATTCAGAATTGGAACGGGTGCGGGACCTGATCTCTACGCTGCATACCAAGCAGGAAGAATCAATGAGGCGCGAACCCTCGCCATCGCAACAGCAGCACCCAACGACATAGAGCTTCAGCAGGCGGGCATCGCCGCCGCTCTCAAGAAGATGGCTCCGGAGGTAATCTCCGGCTATCTCGGATACATCAAGGCCAGCAAGGAGCTCGCCGCCCAGGGGGCTCAGGGGGATCTCTTCGGCACCAGTGATGCCGCCCTCCAGCGTGGAGAGGAAATCGCCAAGGACGCCGCCGCCAAGGTGCGCGAGATCAATGATCAGATCGCCGCCGTCCAATCTGCCGCCAAGCGGCCGGAGGCCGCCGCCAAGCTCGGGGTGAATGTCAAAGATCCCGAGGGTATCCTCAAGCGAGTCGGTGAATTGCAAGCCCTAGCTGGCCGCTACAAGACGTTCTACACCGATCCGGAAATCATGGCCGAACTCTCCGGCGTCTCGCCCGAGCAGGCCGCCGCCGAGATGGCTCCCCCTGCACCGGCCACCACGCCGAACATCGCAACCAATGGGGAGGGGAATCTCTTTGGCCCGACCGACATGCCTTTCAGCCTTTCCGGCCAGGTCGATGCGTCGGCTACACCCGCCGAGCTGGCCGAGGCTGATCGTCTCCGTCAGGAGAAGGCCGCGGCCGATGCCGCCCAGGGGGATATGTTCTCCGGGGGATTCTCAGGCACCGCCGACTATGGACCGCAGGGATCAGCTAGCGGGGCCACCGCCGCCGAGGCTGGTCCCTCCATTCCAAAGGAGGCTACCGTCATGTCTCATGGTCCTGGGTGGAACATGCCGGAGGTCCTGGGCGCTACAGACAGGGTTCCGGTAATTGAGCTTCCTGAGCTAATCCGATGGTTCCGAGAAGCCACCGGCATGTCACCCGAGGTCCGCCGCAGGATGAAATCGCTTGGGCTCTTCCATGGTGTCGGCAAGGGGCGCATCTCGATCCGCGCCGATCTCTTTGCCAACGCTCAATCGGTCGCTATGACGCTCGCTCACGAGCTGGGTCACTGGGTAGGCTATCTTCCTGATGAATCGTTGAAGCGTGGCAATATCCTAGGATGGCTGGGATCTCTTAAAAGTTTCCTAAAACAAACGATGCCGCTAGGAGCGTCCCCGGAGCCGGAGCTTTCAGGCAAGATCCCCACAGCCGAAGAGCGCCGACAAATTGCGGCCGCTGCCGAGGCCGAGCTCCGCCGCTCCCTGGGCGAAGTGATCGAAAAAGTCATCGTCGAGGAGCCGATCTATCGCACACTCGGGATCTCCGCCGAAGATGTGAAGAATCTCTTCGGCCTGAATGCCAGGACGGAACTCCCTGAACTCTACGATTGGTTTGCCAAGCAGGATGCAGCCACCAAAAAGGCCATCGTCAAGGCAGCCATGAAGGGGATCGTCGATGATCGGATCAAGCGCTTCGGCAAGCAGGAGCAAATCGGCACGCAAACCGTCGAGAAGGAAGTCGTCACCGTGGGCCGCAATCCCACCCCGCAGGAACTCAAGACAGCCATCGACTCGGCCATGCGGATGGAGTATCGCCGCCGCAACCTAGCCAGCGCCAAGCTGATCCGTGATGAACTCATCGAACTGAGTAAATGGTGGAAGCCTTTTGACGAGCTCTCTGCCCCGGCTTCCTATGTGAAGTATCGCAAGAGCTCCGCCGAGCTCTACGCCGATGCAATCTCGGTTCTTTTCAACTCTCCGGCTGACCTGGAGCTGAGGGCTCCTTCGTTTTGGGAAGCCTTCTGGCTCAATGTGGAGCGCAAGCCCGAGATCAAGGAAGCGATCACCGCCATCCAGACGTTCCTTGCCAAGGGTCCGGAGGCCGTCAACCGCACCCGCCTGGCTGAGTCCAAGGCTGGCTATGCCAAGGCGAGCGAGCTGGTCAAGAAGCGCTCCGCGGCCATGAAGGCATGGGCCAAGTCTCCTCTCCGGCTGTGGGAGCGAGCCAAGGATGCCTACTACTTCTACGCCCAGCCCGCCGTCGAGCTAATGCACCAGAAGCGCCGCTCCGGCCAGCCACTCAAGCCGGAAGATCGGATGGACTGGCTCTTTGAGGAGATGCCGCTGGCCAACTCCTCTGTGCAGGCCGATCTCATGGAGATTACGGCCAAGGTCTCACCGATTCTCCAGGCTGCAGGCCTGACCGATGATGACCTCGGGATCTACCTGGAGAACTACCGTATCGCCAATGAGCGGATCGAAGTGGAGCGCCAGGTCGGCAAGGCAAGCGAGCAGGAAAGCGAGATCGAAGTCACCGGCCGCACGGTCATGGCGAATCCGGATGGCAAAGATCCAGTCATCGCCCAGGCTCTCCTCGACCAACAGCAAGCCGATATGTCCCCCGAGCAGTGGACCGCTCTCCAGCAAGCAGCGGAGGCCTTCCACGACAAGATTTTCTCAGTCCTCTCTGATGCCGTGGATGCCGGGATTATTTCCCGTGAAATCTTTGACACGCTCCTGGTCCCGAACAAGGACGCCTACGCCACCTTCACGCCGCTAAAATATGCGGATCGCTATGTCCCGGCTGGGATCGTCAAACAAGTCGGCACGCTCGACCAGATCGCCAATCCCTACACGCAATCCGTCCTCAAGATGGCGGCGATGCGCCGCGCCGCTCAGTCGAACAAAGCAAAGGCAACTTACTTTAACTGGATGAAGGGCAACTTCTCCGGCCTGATCCGGGATGCCGAAATGCGATGGGATGGCCGCCGCAATGTCCCGGTCCCGACCCGTGAGGTGGGATGGAAGACGCTCACCTATCGCGTCGATGGCAAGCTCCGCGGAATCCACCTCCCGGAGCGCTATGCGGATATGTTTGAGTCGATGAGCCCAGCCCATCAGGACGGGCTCATGCAGGCGCTCTCGTTCCTATGGAGCAGCGCGGCCTACCCGCTCATCATCAAATATAATCCCAGCTTCCAGCTCGCTCTCTCTCCGATGCGCGATCAACTCCGCGTGATGCGGAATGCCCCCGATAAGACCCGTGGGAAAATCCTCGGAGAGCAGGCCTATCAGCTTGCCCTTGCGATGCTCCAGCCGCAGGGCCGTGAGGCTCTCGCCACGACGGCGGGAGGCGTCCTGGGGACGGCCGTGGGATCGACCATCGGATTCGTCGGTGGTCCGGCCGCTGCCGTCGCCTCCGGCCAAGTCGGAAGCTATGTCGGGGCAGCCATCGGCATGGCTCTCGGAAAGATGCTGGCCGCGATCCCGATCAAGATTGGCTCCTCCCCTCTGGTCAACCGTATCTCCGGCCAAGCTGATGATCTCCTCATCGAGATGCTCCAGAACGGGGCCATGGTGGGACCGCACGAGTCCTTTTACGCGACGGCCGACTCCCATGGTGCTCTCGGCGACATCCTGCGCCAATACAATATCCTCCCGGAAGAAGAGCAATCAGCCTTTGCCCGCAAGTGGTTCGTCAAGCCGGTCCTCTCCTATCTCCGCTCGATCCAGTTTGCCGGGCAGATCATGGAGGCTCTCCCCAAGGTCGCATCCTACAAGGTGCTTGCCAAGGATCTCGGATGGCCGACCCGTGAGGCAGCAGCCTATGTCCGCAACTACATGGGCGTTCCCAACTATATGAAGAAGGGCAACGGGATCTCCACGCCTGGAATTCTCTTCCCCTTTATCAATATCACGATGCGATCCTGGGAGTCCTCGATGAAGCTCCTGGCCGGTCGGGAGAAGGGGCGCAAGTCGCGGGCTGATTATCTCCTGAGCTATCTCTTCTTCGGGGGATTCCTGACCACGGTGATGACGGTCCTGGCTCGGGAAGGATTCTTTGGCGATGACATGGCCTCGATCTTCCGCAAGATCCCGGATCGGGATGTTTATGCCTATCATTCCATTCCTATCGGCACCACGACCACGGGAGACTATGGTTCCAAGACGGCCTATCTCCGCATCCCGGTCGATGAGGTGGACCGCGCCATCAATGGCATGGTCTATTACGGCCTGACTTTGACGCTCCGCCAGCTCAAGGGGGAGAAGACGGGCATCGGCTTCGGCCAGATCGCCTCGGTCCCAGGTGGTGAACTGC
>RFPR01000138.1 GCA_009928265.1 Pseudomonadota bacterium
CACCTCCAGCACGAACTCTCCCGCCGCGTCATTCTGAAGTACACGCCCCACCTCCACTTCCAACTCGACGAGTCGATCGAGCGGGGAACCAGAGTGCTCAGTCTGCTCGATGAGATCGCCCCAACCCTGCCTCCTGACGAGGTGCCCGGTGAGGATCTGGAGGACGGGGAGGTTGAGCGATGAAGAGCGCCACCTTTTCCGAGATCCGAGAGGCGCTCCGCGGCAAGCGCCGTATCCTTGTTGCCAGCCACCTGCGCCCTGATGCCGATGCCTACGGGTCGACAATCGCAACCGCTCTATGGCTGCTCTCTGAGGGACACGAGGTCACGGCCTGGAACGAAGACGGGATGCTATCCAAGTTTGCCTTTCTACCTTCCTCGGAACTCGTCACCGCACCGCCGGCGACACCGGTTGCCTTCGACGCGGTACTGGCTCTCGACACCTCTGTAAAGAACCGTCTCGGAACAGTCATCGGGGCTATCTCCGATTCCCCTCTCTGGATCTGCATCGATCATCACCGCAGCAACGAGGGATATGGAGATCTTAATCTCATCGATCCCACACGTCCGGCAACGGGACAGATGCTGGCCGAGGGTTTCTTTGAGGCGGGCATCACGGTCACACCCGAGATGGCCACTAATCTCTTCGCTGCCATTTCCACCGACACCGGCTCCTTCCAATACGAGGGCACTGGTGCCGAGACCTACGAGGTAGCCGCCAAGTTGATCCGCCTTGGAGTCCATGTGGCAACGCTCTCCCGCTCTCTCTACGAGAATCAGCCGCGCCGCCGGCTTGAACTGCTTAGGCATGCGCTTGTGAACGCCAAGTTCACCTGCGACGACCGCGTGGCAAGTTTCTCCCTTTCGATGGCCGACGTGGAGCGCCTCGGTGTCATCCCCGAGGATAACGAGGGGATTATCGATCACTTCCGATCCGTGGAAGGAGTGAAGGCTGCAGCTTTTTTTGAGGAAATGCCCGATGGGAAGGTCCGGCTGAGCCTTCGGTCCAAGGATTCGAGTTTCGACGCCTGCGCCCTCTGCAGCCGGTTCGGCGGTGGCGGGCATCTCATGGCTTCCGGAGCCCGTATCACGGGAACCCTTGCCGACGTGGAGTCTCGCGTGCTGGAGGCGATCTGCGCCGACATCAACGCCACCAGGTAATCACCAAGGAATCCGATCCATGCGCCCTGAATCCACCCTCGATGGAGTCCTCCCCATTGATAAGGCCTCCGGCATGACCTCCCACGATGTGGTGGCCATCGTCCGCCGCGTTCTCAACACCAAAAAGGTTGGCCATTGCGGGACCCTTGATCCAATGGCTACCGGTCTGTTGCTCCTGACTCTGGGACGAGGCACCAAGATCCAGGATCTCCTGATGAGCGAGGACAAGGAGTACGTCGGCACCCTCAAACTCGGGGAGACGACCGACTCGCAGGATGCCGATGGGGAGATCACATCGACAAATCCGATTCCTGAACTCTCCGCTGAGCAGCTCGAGACTGCGTTTGCGAAATACGACGGCGATTTTTACCAGACCCCTCCGATGGTCTCGGCCATCAAGAAGGACGGCGTTGCTCTCTACAAGTTGGCCCGCCAGGGCAAGACGATTGAGCGTGAACCCCGTTTCGTTCACATCTACGCCCACCAGATCCTCGGGACCCGCTTGCCTGAGGTAGACTTCCGGGTTGTCTGCAGCAAGGGGTTCTACGTCCGTACCTACGCGCATGATATCGGTCATGACTTGGGCTGCGGAGCTCATCTCAATGCCCTGCGCCGCACAAAGTCGGGACGGTTCGACGTCGAGATGGCATTCCCTGCCGATCAATTAAAGACGGCTTCGCGCGAGGAGATTCTCGCGAAGCTCCTAACCCTCCCTCAGGTCTCCCGTATTCGCGGAGCGTAGAGGGTTATTTTTCCCCACTGAGGCGCAGAGGCGCGGAGGAGGAAAAGGTATAAAACCAGAATGATCTAGGGATTTAGTGGGATGCTTCTCCAGTTCTCGCTCATCTGCAATTCTTGAAGTATTCTCTGCCACTCTGCGGGATAAAATTCAACTGATGATCATTCTCAAAGCCATTGAAGAGCTAGCCGGACTAAAGGGGCCGATTGTTCTTGCTGCGGGGACATTCGATGGAGTGCATCTCGGTCATCAGGCACTGATCCGTCGTGCGATGGAGGAGGCCGCATCGTACGGCGGCACGGCGGTGGTGATGACTTTTGATCGCCATCCGGCCTCCCTTCTTCGTCCTGAGTTAGCGCCCAAGCTTCTGACCCGGAACGGTGAGAAAATCTCGCTGATAGAAGAGTTGGGTGTTTCAGCCCTGCTCCTACTTCCTT
The DNA here is from genome assembly GCA_009928265.1 of Pseudomonadota bacterium. GTDB lineage: Bacteria > Verrucomicrobiota > Verrucomicrobiia > Chthoniobacterales > UBA6821 > UBA6821. The sequence goes on from RFPR01000138.1 coordinate 2,337, forward strand.
TCACGAGCGAGCTTGCTGCAGTGTCGGCGCAGGATTTTATCAAAGAGTTGCTCACTTCCTGTCAGCCCCTCCGTGCAATCTGCGTGGGTAGCCAGTGGTCCTATGGCAGGGGAGGTGAGGGGAATATTGCTCGTTTGCGAGAGTTTGGATCGGAATGGAACTTCGACGTCATTCAGATTGATCCGGTCGAGACCACCGGGACCCCGATCAGCAGCACCCGGGTCAGGACGGCTATTGCCTCGGGGGATCTGGATCAGGCTTCTGCATGCCTTGGTCGATCTTTCATCCTTTCTGGTGAAGTCGTCGTCGGTGCGGGGCTTGGTTCGAAGATAGGTTTTTCCACAGCCAACCTCGATGTCTCCGGGATGCAGTTGCCTCCTTACGGAGTCTATGCCGTAAAAGTCCAGCGTGGCGGATCCATTCTACGTGGAGTCTGTAACATCGGACTGCGACCGACGGTCGACGCCTCGGCTAATGTTCCTGTCCTAGAGGTTCATCTCTTTGATTTCTCCGCCAATCTGGTCGGCGAAACCCTCTCGTTAGAGTTTGTGAAATTCCTACGACCTGAGCAGAAGTTTTCTGGAATCGATGAGTTAAAGGAACATATCGCCCGCGACTGCACCGCAGCCAGACAAACGCTCAGTTTCTGAGAGCCGTAAGAGCCGCTCGCATATTTTCAATGGGGGCGGGTTCGCCAAACCAGAGGACATTCTGTAGAACTCCCTGATGCAAAAGCATGGAGAATCCGTTCGCGCAGCGGGCTCCGGCTTCAGTGCTCTGTCGGAGCAGGGTGGTCTCGCCGCCGCTATAAACGGTGTCGTAGACGAGGTGGTGTGAGCTCAGAAGTCCCTCTGAAAGAGGGGAGGAATCGCCCGTCTTCATGCCCAGCGGGGTGGCGTTGATGATCAGATCGACTGAGGAGAGCGTTGTGCGAAGATTTTCCAGATCAAGCGGAAGAGAGGCTACTTCTTTGCCGATTGATTCGCGGATCTCGGTTGCAAGGGATTCTCCTTTTGCAGGATTCCGATTTGCGATGGTGATGGAGGGGCATCCCTCGAGCGCACACTGAACTGTGATTGCTCGTCCTGCTCCTCCCGCACCGCCGAGAATCAAGACACGGAGATCCCGTAGGGGAATCCCGAATTCTTCCCTGACCGCCGCGGCAAAACCCGGAGCATCCGTATTGTGGCCCCGGATAATACCATCCCGGATTGAGACGGTATTGATGGCACCCATGATTTCCGCACGATCATCAAGGTGATCGACCATCTTCATGGCCTTTTGCTTGTGCGGCATGGTCAGGCTTGCCCCTAAGAATCCGGCTGGCGCAAGGTTATGCAGGGCCCCGGGAAGCTCCTCAGGGCTCACAAGGATTCGGATGAACTGGAGGTCCATGCCTCGTGCCCTCGCCGCCGCGTTATGCATGGGTGGCGAAGCCGAGTGGGCGACCGGATCACCGAAAATCGCCAACCGTGGCGGGGGTTGTAGAGTCTTCAGTGGCCCCTCGCCCCGCGCGAGTAGGGCAAAGTCGGCCGCACTGAAAAACTTTGCATCATTGCTCATGCGCCGGCTTTGGAGATTCCCTTTTCAAAGCGGGCAAGGGTGCGCTCTTTGCCGAGCACCTCAAGCATCTCATAGAGGCCGGGTCCGACGGATCGGCCACTTGCGGCCACACGGGCAGGATGGACGAGTTCTCCGACCTTGGCGCCGAGTTTGGTGGAAGTCTCCTTGAGGGCGGCTTCCAGTGAAGCCAGATCCCAAGTTGTAAGGGCTGAGTAGGCATCCCGAAGAGCTGAGAGGCGCTCCACGGCCAGAGGGCCGGTGAGGGACTTGGCAACGGCAGCCTCATCAAAGGGGAACTCCTCACTGAAGAAATAGCCGACCCACTCGGGCAGATCCTTCAGGAGTTTCACCTTGGGCTTCACGATGGTGAGGACTTTTTCCAGAGACTCCCAAGTGGGCCAGGTGATGCCTGCCTTTTCGAGGAAGGGAACTGCCAGCTCTGCATAGCGGGCCAGATCCATCGAGAGGAGATACTGGCCGTTGATCCAGAAACATTTGTCGAGGTCGAAGGCGGCGTTGCGGCGGTTGATATTGCCGAGTTCGAAGAGGGCGACGACCTCCTCCGTGGAGATGATCTCTCGGTTCTCCTTGGGTGACCAACCGAGCAGGCAGAGGTAGTTGCGCACAGCCTCGGGAACGTATCCGGCCTCGGGGTAGGTCCCGAGAGCTGCTCCCTCGTCGCGCTTGCTCATCTTGGAACCATCGCGGTTCAGAATGAGAGGCATGTGGGCGAAGCGTGGCGGTTCAGCGCCCAGTGCGCGGTATAGCTCGATGTGCTTGGGGGTGTTGGAGAGATGATCCTCACCGCGAATGACATGGGAGATTTTCATCTCGATGTCGTCGACCACGCTGACGAAGTGGAAGATCCAGGAGCCATCGGGACGGCGGAGTGTCAGGTCGGGGTGGGTGCCGGGGTTCGTCAGGTCGAACTCGATCTTTCCGCAGATCTCATCATCGACAAAGACCTTCTCGCGCGGGGAACGGAAGCGGATCGCGCCGTTGTCCTCGTAGAGATGGCCTCCCTTCTCAAGGCGCGAGAGGTATTCCTCGTAAATCGCCCCGCGCTCGCTCTGGTAGTAGGGGCCGTGGTTGCCACCCTTCTGCGGGCCCTCGTCCCAGTCGAGGCCGAGCCAGTGAAGGCCGTCGAGGATGACCTGCTTGGCATGCTCGGTGTTGCGGCTGTGGTCGGTATCCTCGATACGGAGGACGAAGGTGCCTCCATGCTTCTTTGCATAGATCCAGTTAAAGAGGGCGGTTCGGGCTCCTCCCACGTGAAGGAGGCCGGTTGGGGAGGGGGCAAAGCGGGTGCGGACAGGTCGTTCGGACATCATGGCATGAGAATTCATTTACGGGGCCAACTCAAGCGCGTAGGGTCAAGATTGTAGCAAGACTCCTGATTTTCACAGCCATGACCCTCGCCGAACGCATCGACCACGACCTGAAGGAAGCCATGAAAGCCCGCGAGACCGCGAAGCTTGGCGCGCTCCGCATGCTCAAGAGCGCCTTCAAATACGCCGCCATCGAGAAGAGCGGTGCCGATGCCGTGGTCGATGATGAGACCGCTCTCTCCGTGATCCGGAAACAGATCAAGCAACGCGAGGATGCCGCCGCCGGGTTCGAAC
>RFPR01000139.1 GCA_009928265.1 Pseudomonadota bacterium
AAATCATTGATGATACCGGTGTAGATCTGGTCGGGAGTGGCTTTGGAAATATCAATAATCAGACCGGTCGACGTCCTGAGCTTGCTGGTGCTGAAATTGCCTCCCGAATACTTTACCCATCCGCCGGAGACATTGACGACAGAACGATCACTCATCACGACGGCATCACCCGATGCCAAGGCAACGCTTCCCCCGGCAACGGTAAGTTGTCCGACCGTTTTCTCGATTATACCCACATAGCCCGTTGCATCTCCCAAGGGCGTTCCAATCCAATAACGTCCCGAATAGGTTCCGTTCCTACGGATATCCAAGGTGATATTCTTTCCCCTAATAACGCTGTCCCGTTGCAGGGGACTACTGGCCAACTCAGACCCTCTCAACTGGAGAGTGATGAAATTCTGGGCGCTATCGACCATCACGTCGGTAGACCCGGCAACATCGATGACGGAATCCTCGTCCAAGAAAATTTGTCCGCCGTTATGGACGAAATTGATCGTATTCGCCTTCGTCTCCACCCAGTTTCCGGCATCGACCGTCACTCCGTCACTAAGATAGGCCTTGCCCTGCGAGAGGGATTCAAACTGAGAAAGAGCTCCAGATGTCTTCACTGCCCCGGGAGCAAGCAGTAAAGCCCCCTTACCGAAGAGGACATTTTGTCCCAGTATGGACACCACGGAATTCAGGGCCAGAGTATCACCGATGACCTTTTCCGAGCTACCCCACTCAGGAAGGATTCTCATGAGACTTTCAGGACCGCTCTCAAAAAGCCCCGTTTTTTGAAAGAAGAGCGGGGGGCCTTGGGAGTTATCCGTAAGGTAAGCCTCGTTGATCTTGGCATCGTAGCTTGCCGAGAGATCGATACGTCCGTTGAGAGAGACAGAGGTTGTTCCATCAATAACACCGTTTTGAAGGATACTTTTCCCTGCCATGGTGACGCTTCCCCGAGGCATTTCGATCGCTCCGTTTCGGGCATTCAGGACTGTGCCCGCCCCCTTGCCATCAGGAAGATCCTCGGTAGTGATCGAAGCGTCCTCAACCTTGCCAATGAAGACATCCAATCCCCTCAGGCTTGGGTCGGTTACTGAATGGGGCGTCAATCCTACTTGCAAACCAGCCGCCAGAATCGTCTGTCCATTGGGAGTGCTGATGATTCCCTCATTTCTCACATTGGGTCCCACTAAGGCAACAAGCCCACCCGAGTTATTCTCATCCTTGGGAGAAGTGATGGTGGCACCCTTTTCGACCTCCACGTTTCCTATCTTGGGCATGGCCGCTCCGGCCGCTTGGAATAAGGTTGGTTGAAATTCTTCGATAGGTCCGTTTTTTCCGGGTGGTACTGTCAAGGCGGAGAACAGGAACTGGTAGTCGGGATTATTGGCTATCCCTCGCCCAGCTTTTGTTGCCGTGCCGGAAAGATTTTCATTGATTGGCAGGGTTGAGGCAACGAGTGAGCGGGCGTTCACGGCGGAGCCATTGTGGAAGAGGATTCCGTTCTGGTTGAGGATGTAGACCTGCCCAGGGGCATTAATTTTACCAAAGATGTGTGAAGGATCCGAGGGGCTCATCACCTTGTTAAAGGCAATATTCTGACCGGGACTCGCTTTGAGATTGTCAGCTAGGTTGAAATTCACCGTGGTCTGCGATCCGATATTGAACTTATTCCAGTAGAGGTAGGCGTTCTGCTGACTTTGAGTGATCTCTACCGTTGCGGCCGCAGCATCGGCAGTCTTGTCAGAAGTGGTAGCTGTGGCCTCACGGGTTTCCGCCAGCGAGGATACTCCGCTCCAAGTCACCGGGAGGGTGTAGTTTTTGGTATTTCCAGAATCAGTTGAAGCAGTGACTCCACCGTATGGTTCCAATCCACCAAGTCTAAGACCATTAGGAATTGTAGAAGCGTCAGGCAATACTTTGCGTGCATCAGCCTGGGCCTGCCTCATAGCCGCAATAATCTCGTTTGCTTTTCTCAGGTTGCCCTGCGCCATAGCGGCCGTCAGAGCCGCAGAGGCAGCTCCGGCATTTTGGAGATTGGGGGCGGATCCCTGTCCGCCCGCACCGGGAGTCGCCGAACCCGCCCTGATCTGCCCCATCGTGATAGCAAAAAGAGGAGGTGAGGAGGTGAGGAAGAGAAGGAGAGACAAAAAGCCTGCGAGCAACCTCACAGGCAAGGGATGAGACCTGAAACTTGAAACCTGAAGGGCTGGGAAGTACGTCGAGGGTCGAGGGTCGAGGGTCGAGGGCATGGATCCACCTTTGCGGTGTAAATCGCTAGAGGTCCCGTTTGCCCTAGCTCCTAGCTCCCAACTGTCAACTCCAAGCCTCTCCTTACAGAGACGGAAGTGATGCTTGAAACTGGAAAAAAGGTTGGGCATGGGAACCTCACAGATTAGAGCAAAAAAAACCTGTCGGCGCGTTACAATTCTGACAAAAACCAGCTCCGATTCAGTGCTGGAATCAAGAGATCAAACCCTCTCCCGTCTTCTAGCTCTTGCGACAAGAAGTAGCACGCCTCCACCCGCCATCATCAGCACCCAAGTGCCGGGCTCCGGAACAGCCTGAGCAGTCGTTGAGCCCAAACCTGTATCAATGGAAGAATTCAAGGGGGCATATGCCTCATCCAACCCAGCCCCGGAGTCGAAATAACTATTGTGATTGATGACAGCCCATGCGGTCTTGGTCGTACTGTCAAACCCATACGCCCCCATGATATTTTTGAGTAGAGCGTCAATGCTGTCAGCTCCCAGACTATTCAATTCTACAAGGGTATCGCTCAAATCACTCGTGATCCTTGCCGTCCTGAGGCTTGTCTGGAGCAGAAAGCTGTTGAAACTCCCAGCGAAGGCAATCCCATTCATGCCACTGATCGCGGCATTGGTCTTATTGCCGGTATTCCCGACTATGGTGTTAGTCCAAACTGGCGTGGCAGCATTCGTATTGAGCCACATGATCTGATTTCTGCTGGCGGTAAAACTGGCATCGGTCATCGCCATGACGAATGCATTGGATCCCGTGCCATGGAAATCCAGAATCCCGGAAGAGAAATTTCCTTTTGTATTCGTCGAAGTAGCCGAAAGAGTCGAAGACCCGGAGACGGTACCAGCAAGAATCTGAAACGACTTTCCAGATCCATATCCCGCACCGAAACCCGCCACATTTCTCGTCGCATCGTTGGTGGCGGCGTAGTTCTTCTCGATCGTGCCTCCTGTGGCAAGGATGATCCCGGGGCGCAGTGCTCCGTTGGTTGCGATTCTGGAAGAGCGAATCGAGTTGGTGAAGGCGAGGCCCGAGTTGTCTATCAACTTGCCAGCAACGGCATGCAGGGCATTAGTGCTTGAGAGGCTGGCTCCCTGCTGGAGCGTGAGTGTGCTCTTCTTACCAGAAACGAAAGCCACACCCCCATTGGTGGTATTGGCGGCGATCACCATCCCTCCGGAGGTGAGGTAATTGGTGCCGGTAAACCCGGAATTATTCCCGTCCAGCGTGAGGGTTCCCTTGCCGGAGACTGTGACCATTCCTTTGCCGGAGAGTGCCTGGGAAAGGGTAGAGGAGGATGACTTCTGGTATTCGATCTTCCCCGCACCGGCGCCGAAGGTGATCGTTCCCGAACCGACATCAATCGTCGTTCCACCATTGGCTCCCGTGCCGGTGATCAGGAGTGTCCCCTGAGAAGATTTCGCTGCGGCGAGGGTGAGATCACCGGTTCGGAGGGTGGCGGCATCCCTCAACTCCAGGATCGTCTTTCCGTTTGTAGCCAGAGTAAGACTCCCTCCGTTCGTCCAGAGAGCCGGACTGGGCAAACCTCCCACGATGATTTTTCCCAGAGCATTGCTGGCTTCGCCCGTCACCGAACCGGTGGTTTTGAGCGTGCCGGACATCACGGTGTTTGTTCCGTTTGGCATGGCCGAAAGCAGGTTCAGCGTTCCCGCACCCAACTTCCAAAATCCCCCCTTCCCTGCAAGCGTGGCGGAGATAGTCGCCTGCAGGTTCGATGCCACGGAAGCCGTGAGATTGGTGGCTGTAAAAGATCCGTTAGAGATCTCACCAGCAGTAAGGGTCAGCGACCCCATTGTCCGGGTTCCTCCTCCAAGATCGAGCGTGCCACCTCTCACTGATACCGGGGAGAGAGGCGTTCCCAGAGCATTGCTGGATCCCGCGACGAGTGTCCCTGCGTAGACAATGGTTCCGCCCGTATAGTTGTTTGAACCGGTGAGGGTGGTGGTACCCGATCCGTTCTGCACGACGGCTTTCTGACCCTCGATCGTTCCGGCATAGGAGATGGCATTCGACGGGGAGAATGTGATCGAACCGCTTCCACCCGTGATGGTCCCAGACCCTGAAAGCTCCACGAGACGCTGACTTGTGATCCCGAGGTCGACGACGGCACCGCTCGCGACCGAGAGCCTTCCCTCGGAGGAGAGCCTGTCATCACCTCCCGAGAGAAGTACCCTGCCTGACTCGACAGCAAGACCTCCGGCATTGGAAGAGACCCCAGTCAGGACCAGCGAACCCGTTCCCTGCTTGATGAGAGTGCCTGATCCCGCGATGTCGCCTGCAAGCGTGGTCTGACGGTCACCGGAAATCGTCAGGTTATTGGAGTTCATCTCAACGGCTCCAGCCAGTTGCAAGGCCCCGTTCTGAGCCACGAGCGCTGCGTCGGTGCCCAAGTTCATCCGGGAGGAGATGTTCTGCTGGGCGGAAGAGGAATTCGTCACATTGCCCGAAAGCGTTAGATTTGTTCCGGAGAGGGTATAACCTCCCGCCAAGAATCCGTAAGAGATCCCGGTGAGATTGGTGACGGACTGATTGGTAACCGATCCCCCCGCCCCGGTGAACTGAAGCAGGGAGCCATTGGTGATCCCCGAGAGATTTCCGGAGCCTGCCGACCAGATACCCCCGGAATCGGTGGCGGCAAGTGTCTTGTAGGAGAGGAAGAGGGCGTTGGCCGACGAGGAGAGGGAGAAGGTTCCGTTCGTGGCATTTAGGAATCCACCAGCACCATTAGTGGCACCTAGGTTCACGGAGAAGAGATTGGTGGAAAAGGTTCCCAAGAACGAATCAAAGGAGGCTATTTTCCAAAAAGCGTCGCTGTCCTTGCTGAAGTTGGAGGCGTTCCCGCCCAAGGACCAGAGATTAATCTGGAATTTATTACTGGAAGAGACTCCCGAGAAATCGAGAGCTCCCGTGATCGCAAGCGTGTCATAACCTGTTCCGGGGGTGCCGTTGGCATCGGAGATTTTCCAATTATAAAAGCCGCCTCCATTCCAGATTCCGTTCCCCGTGATCGCGAGGGTACCGATCGATGAGTCCGTGCCGGCCATGATTGTTCCGCCTGAGGATACAGAGAGGGCGCCGACGGATCCGGTGCCTGTTAATGACGCACCTGAACTCACGGTCACCGTCCCCGCTCCGAGATTACCACTCACTTGAAGGCGA
>RFPR01000140.1 GCA_009928265.1 Pseudomonadota bacterium
GACGAACTCGCCTTCGCGGCCACCAATTCCTCCACCACGCGTCAAACGAACTCCTCTCCCCTTACACCCAATAGATTGGCAGGCCTCAGGTTTTTCCTGACTACCAGCAGCAAGGCCTCGGAAGTCAATATGTTCAATCTTCCCCGCATTTCCCTCTGGCCTCTTAATGACACCAATGCGGCCAACACCAACACGGTCAATCCCTACCGCATTACAACTTCCGGGACTGCCCGCTGGTCATCTGTTGACAAATTAATGGCGATGGCTTCCACCATCAACGGCTTTCCCTACTACTTCACCCGATATGATCCAAGTGACCAGACCAATGATTTCCAAGGTCGCAACGTCGTCCTCTATAACTACTTGGCTAATTTGCTCCAATCCCCCATCCCGGGTTATAGTAACAGCTTCTCAAGCCGTTGGGGTGCCAATGCGACCTACGAGACAGCCACAGTTTGTTTCGACTATATCCGCAGTTGCATCAACACAGTTGACAGCTATGGCACCAACACGAGCGGTGGAGATGCCAGCTCTGCGGCAATCCGATATGCCTACTCGTACACCGTCCCGCCGACTAATACGGTGGTAAATACAACAATTGGCGGCACGGCTAATGATCCTGGCATTAATGCTTTTATTCCAGGATTGGGTCAGGTTGTTCCAATCAAAATTGTTACTAATGGAATCACCACCCGTGGTATCGGACGCTTTCCTGTGCTGAAGAGCGCGACACTTGCCTTTGTGGCAGTCGCCGCTGATCAGCCTCCGCTTATGGTTGATACAATTACGAGAAAACCGTTAAGTCCAGCACAGGTCAATCCTCTCCATCCCTTTCCGACAACCATCTCGGCCTCTTCAGTTCTCACGAATGGTTTCTGGGAAACTGTTGCCTCCAAAAGCCTTACAATATCTCCAGGGAACCCTAATAATGGAAATACAAATACTTATCAGGTGGTTTCGGGAAATAATCAGTTCCCCTCGTGGTTTCCAACCAATGCAAATGTGTACTACATCGCCCCTGGATCTACCAATAGTACATTCATCTCAAGTTCAAATTATGTGATACAACTCGGCACAAATCCCTATTTTGACTTTAAATTCACGCCACCCAGCACGGTTTCTATTAATACTAACTACATCTCTTATCAAGTTGGCAGTCACTCATTCCTTGGTATCTCCGGCGGAGTCACGGTCACTCATCCCGGACTAGTCTATGGAGGGGATCTTGATACAAACACTGGAGCCTTTGATCTTTACAATGCCTACTTCTCGACAACCGCCGGTCTGATCCCTGGCCTCGGTACAACTAACAATAGTTTTACATACACAAATCTCATAAAAGTGAGCAATTCTGACGGTAAACTGATTACGAATTTTACTACGGCAGTCAATCCGCTTCCTGTCGCCAACTCGAATTCAACTCTCTTTCCCAAACTTTACCAAACTGTAATGCAGCCGGTCCTGATCCTGGATTACGGTCTCCCCAGTCCCGGATATGCTCCCTACTACGCTAACTTCAAGGTTCGAGTAACCGGTTTGGGAAATTTCAAGGTTGATGGGACTAGCTTTTTTGGAAGTGGGTCCTATGGGGATTGCAACACGAATGCAAACCCATACAGTGACTATGTTGGATCATGTTCTGGTCCAGAGATGTCATTGGCTGACAAAAACAATGCTTACACCAATGGAGTTGCCACCGGGAATTGGCCCTTCTATGGCAATTTTGTCAAAACCAGCGCATCCTCGGATCCCACAGGCAAGACGTTTGCCTTCACTGGCGGCAACTTAAAAGTCGAATTTCTTAAAACAAGAGCTAGTTACACCACGGCGTCTTCCAATGATATCATTCAGACAATTAATCTAAATTTTCCTAATGCCACATTTCCCACACCGAAATTGTCTCCCTACAACGGGATGATTGGTGCGGGTTCTTACTACCTTTTCGGAACCAATGATACCTCGGGAAATTGGGTTTCTGGATGTCCACTGAACATGCCGCTTGCTAAATACCTGATGCCGACCAACAGCACAATCATAGGTAGTGATAAATGGTCCAAATCTTTTCCCTACAACGCCTTATTCCTCCAGGACCTCGGTACCAACTACAATGCTACGGCCAATACGTTCCGTTCCGTCGAGGTGACCTACGGCGATTGGCGTCTTCCGGCCATGATGCAGACGGTTCCGGCAGCCACCACCCCGGCCTCGGGGGGGCCCTCTGCCAATAGCCTCTACACAATTAATGATAGTAAGGCGCTATATACACCGCATCGGCTTTATTTTGCTTCCTCCTCGGAGCCAGGGTTGACTAGTTCTGGATATGCAGTTGGCAGTTTCTTCTGGAGATCTGCCCACACGCTAGTGGGATCCTCGGCGGAAGGCAGAATGGTACCGGGGACTTTTCTGCAAGGACTGAATAATGCCAACTCCTATGGAGGGGATCCCGGAATGATCTACAATCTCACATCATCAAACTCAACATGGCCAAAAAACCTCTGGGATCATCTTTTCCTTTCAGATAGTGAAGGAAATAGCTTCGGCTATCCTTTGGCAGGCAGCACGGTGGATTTCACTGGTAATATTTCGTCAAGTTCTCCTTTTACCACAATATGGGCCTCAGGAGGTGATTTCGACGATCCTCCAGGAAATATAAGGTCAGCCGGCCCCTTCATCAACAAGAGCGACGAAGGTTCAGCCGTTAACGATAGGTTAATTTCGGCAAACAAAAATTGGGGTTCCGTCGGCAGAACTCGCTTTGCCCCCAACCTAATGGTTCCCTCAGCCGGAATTCTGGGATCGCTGCCGGTGGGATTCGACCCTGCTAATCCATCAATCACCAATGCATGGCGCACGCTTCTCTTCTGCCCCAACCCTAACTCACCCAGTCATTCGTCGCTGGACCAGATGCCTCCAGACTACATGATCATGGATCTCTTCCGGATTCCTGTGGTGCAGCCCTATCCTCTCGGTGACGCTCTTGCCACGGCTGGACGGGTCAACCTGAACTACCAAATCGCCCCCTTCACCTACATTCACCGCGATAGTGCCCTGCGCGGTGTCCTCAAGTCGGTAGACATTGCCGCAGTCAGGGATGACGATGGCGATGTTTACAAGGGAGCCGGCTCTAATGCTCTGCCGAGCCAGTTCAGCACCACGACTAATTACTATGCCTACCGCTTTCCAGTGCATCTAGATCAGACTCTCCAACAGTTTGATGCCAAGTTCGCCACCAACGGCTTCTTCCGATCAGGTGCCGAAATCTGCTCCATGTGGCTCTATCCGGCCGTAGCCCCCGGCGATACGGCTTCCCAGCAGACTAATCCGGCGACAGCACTCGTGACCGACACGCCGGGCAGCACGACCAGTATCTCCAACTGGTGGTACACCAATCCCGGAACGGCACGAAAGGGGCTTACAGGGGATAATGCCCGGGAGCGTCCCTATGCCGGTATCTACGCCAATGTCACCACGAAATCGAATGTTTATCAGATTCATTATCGGGTCCAGATGCTAAAACAGACTCCTGCGGCCCATCCCGGAGCCTACAACACTTTTATCGACCCTGCCAAAGGAGGGATGACTGATAAAGTAGTGGGTGAACTTCGTGGTTCGGAAATAATAGAGCGTTATCTTGATCCCTCAGATCCAAATTTACCCGATTTCGCGGGAAGAATCTCATCCGGAGGGATATCTGCTGTTTCAAATCCCTCCTACAGTCTTGACTCTTACTACAGGTTCCGAGTCTACGATGCCAAACAGCTAACACCCTAGCTCCTTCATCAGTCGATTCTTAGAAGCGGTGAACTTGCACCATGGAATGAATGCTCACAATTCCCATCAGGAAGAAAATCCCGATATTGATCCCCCACGCGTGCATGAAGAGACGGCATCGTTGCTGAGTGGCAGGCGCCACTTCCTGAAAGATCTTCCCTCCACATCAGGCCCCGATCTTCGATCATCAAAGTTTACCTCCGGTTTCAGTCTCCTTGAGCTTCTTGTGGTGATCGGGATCATCGTCCTCATGTCCTCCCTCATGGGCCCCATGATCAACACCGCGCTCCGTGGCACGAAACTGAATCAGGCTGAGGAAATGGTTGTCGGAGTGCTGAGCCTGTCACGTCAAACTGCACTCACCCAAAACAAGACGGTTGAGCTGCGTCTTTACTCCTACAAGGACTCCACAGTCCCCGGGGACACCGGTCAGATTCATGCGCTTCAAGCCTTCCTTTTGGATGATTCGGGGAATTATACCCCCGTCATGAAATCCCAACAACTCCCGGAAACAGTCGTTGTGACCACCAACACCACGCTCTCCACCATATGCACTTTGACCAACACGTCGGACAGCCTTCCGCCCATCCCGCGAGCCTCAACCAATTATCAATGCTATAGTTTTCAATTTTACAGCGGCGGCTCGACATCGCTTGCAGGGAATTCCTCGCAGTCAAACTGGTGCTTGACGCTGGAGAACATGCTCGATGACAACGGATCAAACCTCCCAAAGAGTAGCAATTTTATCACCATCTCCATTGACCCTTACAACGGGTCCTACAGAATTTTCAGGCCAACCTTATAATTCAGTACTGAAAAAGAGCAGCCTTATCTAAAAGGCAATTCATACCTTCGTTTAGATGGTTAAGTCGTCTGGCCCCGACCTACTCCATCCGGATGGTCCTGATGATGATTTGATCGGACGGGAAGTCGTTGCTGTCGGTGGGCGAGGCGCTGATCGCATCGAGGACATCAAGCCCTTCGGTCACGTGCCCGAAAACGGTGTACTGGCCATTGAGTTGCGGCATGGGGGAGATACAGACGAAAAATTGGCTTCCGTTGGAGAGTCGGGCGGGATTGATCGAATCGGGCAGGCGAGCGGCGGCCACCGCCCCCTTGTCGAGTTTGACGCGGATCTCGGGCGGCAATGTGTAACCAGGACCCCCAGTGCCGACACGAGCGTTATCGCCAATGTCTAGACCCACTTTCTGAAGGACGCTTACGGCAACCCCTTCGCGGCTCTTGGGGTCACCGGTCTGGACAAGTTGGTGGGGAAAGGCGCGGTGGAAGCGCATCCCGTCGTAATAATGACGCGCGATCAACGTACGGAAATTCTCCGAGGCACCCGGGGCGGACCTGTCATCGAGTTGGATCACGACACGCGCGGTCTCGGTCTTCTGTTTCTTTTTCGGGAAAGCGATCGTCATCACGGCGACCTGCGGGCCGGTTCCCGTGGTCTTGGGGGCCGTGGAGCATCCCGTCACGAGCAGTGCAACCAAGAGAGCGAAGGCGGTGAGGTGTCTTGAATTCATGTGCCGAAGGTTGCCGTGATGCTGAGCGGAGTCCCCTCCCCGGTCAAGGGATCGGCGGCAAAAAGA
>RFPR01000015.1:0-8047 GCA_009928265.1 Pseudomonadota bacterium
GAGTTTGTCTTAGCGGACTTGAAGTTGGCGTAATAGTTGAAGCTGCCAAGCGTATTGAGGCTGCGCATCGTGAAGGGGGTGTCGAGCGGTGGTTTCTCCATGATGTAATTCACCGCACCACCCGGCTGGGGGCCGTAAAGGAGGGCAGCTCCGCCACGGATGATTTCAAGCCGCTCGGTCGCGTCAATTGGGGGGGTGTAGTAGGCCTCCGGGTAGCCGAGCATGTCGGCGTGGATCGGGATGCCGTCCTTCATCACCTGCATGAACTTCATGCGGTCGGGCGGCAGACCGCGTGTTCCGATACTCACCAATGGTGTCGATTCTTCAGAAAGGACGAGCCCAGCCGTCGTCTGCAGCGCCTGACGGTAGTTGTTGTTGTTGATCTGGGGGAGGAGGTTTGGATCGATGTTGTCGGTCCGCTTGCCAGCGAAGATCTCCGCACCCTCGACGTCTGGCAGGAACGGAGTGTCCTCCGGAGGCTGGAGGTAATCGATTACCTGAACCGTCTCCATCCGGCGCATCGCCTCCGAGGGACTGTTTGTTGAGGGTTCTGCAGCAAGGCAGCCGGACAAGGCCAACAGCAGGAACATTGCCTTGGTCGCCGTTCGGGAATTGGGAAAACAACTATTTCGAGGCTTCATCGGGCGAAGGCTTTACACGAGATTGAGACGCAGTCGCAACTATATTCCTTGAGATTGAGATCCAGTCGCATTATAAAACGTGCCTCTTCAGAGATCTTCTCCCGATGAATCTATCGCTGACATATAGCCCGGTGAACGCCCCGCTCCAGAGTGAGAAAATGTCCTCGGATGCTTGGTTTTGGGGGTGCGTTGGTCTCTCGTTGGTAATCCACCTGATGGTCGTGCTGGCTGCGACGGGATGGACAGACCGGCCACTTGCCCTAGAAAAACCCGATCAGCAGGGCATTCCCGTTGAGTTCGTACTCAATACTCTTCCATCCGAGGCTGCATCCCTTCCTTCTCCACAAAACCTCCCTCCACCTGCAAAGGAAAATGACCATCAGGTTGAGAGGAAATCCCCTGCCAAGGCACCCTCGGATATAGCTGCAACGACTTCAAAGATAGCTGCACCCAGACATCCGCAAGGGACTGCTCATGGGGAGGCGGTCCCAGCACCGCAGGGAAATCCACGACCGGAATATCCATCCTTCGCGCGACGCAAAGGGTGGCAAGGGGAATGCCTTTTGCGTGTGGTCGTATCGCCCGAGGGAAAGGCGGATGCGGTCTCGGTGCATCGCAGTTCCGGTTATGCGATCCTGGACCAATCGGCAGCGGCGGCGGTGAAACGATGGAAATTTCTGCCGCGTGTCGTCGGCGGTCAGCGTCTGGCGTCGACGATCGAAGTGCCGGTCAACTTCAGCCTGCTGGAAGGATAGGAAATATCTCCTAGGGATTGTAGCGCTGGGCTAACGGCAGACGGCGCCCCATGCCGAAGGCGCGGCCGGTCACCTTGAGGCCCGGAGCAGCCTGCTTGCGCTTGTATTCGTTCCGGTCGACAAGCGTCGTGATGCGGCGAACCAACGTCTCGTCATACCCACGAGCCACGATCTCGCGCACGGGCAGATTCTCCTCCACGTAGAGTGCCAGAATGGCATCGAGCAGATCGTAGGGAGGGAGCGTGTCCTGATCAGTTTGATCGGGGCGCAGTTCGGCGCTTGGCGGTTTCTCAATCGTTGAGGCCGGGATGATCTCGCGATCGCGGTTGATCCACCGGGAGAGGGCGTAAACGAGGGTCTTCGGCAGATCGGAGATCACGGCGAGCCCGCCGCACATGTCGCCGTAGAGGGTACAATAGCCGACAGCCAGCTCGCTCTTGTTCCCGGTCGTGAGGAGAAGGCTCCCGAATTTATTGGAGAGAGCCATCATGGTGACGCCGCGCAGGCGGGCCTGGAGGTTTTCCTCTGTGGCATCCTCGGGGCGCCCCTCAAAGGCATTCTTCAATCCGGAGAGCAGGACTTCAAAGCTCTCCGTGATCGGAAGCTCGAGGCACCGGATGCCAAGGTTTTGGGCCAACTGATGCGCATCCATGACGCTCCCCTCGGAGGAGTAGGGGCCGGGCATCGCAGCCCCGATGACATGTTCCCTGCCGAGGGCTTCCACCGCGAGAACGGCCGTCAGCGCCGAGTCGATACCTCCGCTCAGGCCCAGTACCGCACTCTTGAAGCCGCACTTCCGGAAGTAGTCACGCAGGCCGAGGACGAGGGCATGATACAACTCCCAAAGATCATCACGATGGTCCGGGAAGAAGGGTGCTGTCGGGTCTTCGATGACGGCTAACTCCTCGGCAAAGCCCGCCAACTCCCGTGATCGGGTTCCATCGGCGGAAAGCACGAGCGAGTGTCCGTCAAAGACGAGCTGATCATTCCCGCCGACCGAGTTACAATAGTAGATGGGAACCTGCAGACGCTTCGCCTGGGACTGGAGCATCTGAAGACGCCGCACGGGTTTTCCATATTGGAAGGGAGAAGCGCTGAGATTGACCAGGATCTCGGCCCCCTTGGCAACCAGTTCACCCGGAGGATCGACCCTGTAGAGGGGGCCCGGAAGATAGTCGGTCGCCCAAAGATCCTCGCAGATGGTCACCCCGATCTTTTTCCCGCCAATGTCAATTAGCTCGGAAGAAGAGCCCGGCTCGAAGTAGCGGGCCTCGTCGAAGACATCATAGGTGGGCAGCAAGCGCTTGTGGATGATCACCGGCTCTTTCCCTTTCTCGAGAAAAGCGGCGGCATTATGGAACGGTTTGCCGTGGCCCGTGACATTCCGATCGATGAAACCGACCAGCAGAGGAACATCGCCGACCTGAGCATGAATCTCCCTCAAGGTCGCAAGATTCCGCTCCACGAATTCCCCGGCGAAAATGAGGTCGAGTGGAGGATATCCTGAGATCGAAAGCTCCGGAGTGACGACGATCTCGGCACCCTCGGCCACCAGCTTTAGGTAGGCGGCTAGGATCAGGTCGGCGTTGCCGGTGAAATCACCGACCGTCGTGTTGATCTGGGCGAGGCCGACCTTCATGTGCGGCACTTTACCAGAAGCCCCACTGTTTCGTCGCGCAGATGTAGACCCCCAACGCGAGATTGGCCACCGCATGGGCCGTGACGCAGACGGCGAGACTACGGCTCCGGACGGCGACAAGGTTGAAGAGTATCCCGGTCAGGAAGGCAGCGGGCCAGTCAGCCGGGGCATGAACCGCGGTGAATGCCACGACCACGGCCCAGAAGCTGAATCGGTTGGACGAGCCGAACGGAATGGCGGTGAAGTCTTCCCTCACAAGGTAGCGGAGCAGGAATCCGCGCCAGAAGATCTCCTCCACGAGCGGCACAACGATGACCAAGCGCGTGAACCGTGCCGCCAGCATCCAGGGTGTCAGACCCGGGACGATGCCGGGATCAAATCCCTCCGTGCGCGACGCCTGATGAAAGAGCTCCTGCGGTGCAACCCAGATCCCGCAGACCAGCAGGCCGACGGCAAGGCCGATAAGAAGCTTGAGCGCCGAGGTTCCCGAAAAATCATAGTGAGCCCGGAACCAGAGCAAGGCACCTGCGCAGACAGCCGTCTGGATCGGATAGATCCAATACATTGGCGGCAACGGAACTCCGGCAAATGTTTTGATCCCCGCAGACTCAGCCGCCGAGACGGCGGCAAGTCCGGCCATGAAAAGAATGAAGGGCGCCGTGTAGGCGACTAATTCCTTCCTAGAATTCATGCGCCCTATCCGATGACTGACGCCCCGATATCGCGGCGCAGTTGTTTTCCCTCGAAGCTGATCAGGTCGGCCGCGACGTAGGCCTTGGCACGAGCTTCCTCCAGCGTCGCACCGAGCGCGGTCACCCCTAGGACGCGGCCACCTGAGGTGATCACCTTTCCATCCTTGAGCGCCGTTCCGGCATGGAAGACCACGACATCGGGATCGGAAGCGGCAGCCTCCGCCAGACCGGTGATCTCCTTCCCCTTCTCGATGGGGCCTGGGTAGCCACCCGAGGCGAGCACGATGCAGACAGCCGCACGCTCATCCCACTCGGGATTCAGCGAGGCGAGCTTCCCATCGACCGTGGCCTCGATGAGGTCGAGCAGATCGCCCTTGAGCCGGCGCATCAGCGACTGCGTCTCGGGATCACCGAAGCGGCAGTTGAACTCCAGCACCTTCGGGCCGTCGGGCGTCATCATGAGTCCGGGGAACAGCATGCCGGAAAACTCCAGCGCATCGGCCTTGAGACCTCGCAGGAAGGGATCGAGCACCTCGGAACGGATCCGCGCCTGCATCGCCGCATCGACCTCGCGGGAGGGGCTGATCGTTCCCATGCCGCCGGTATTGAGTCCCTGATCGCCATCAAGGGCCCGCTTGTGGTCCTTGGCATCGGGAAAGAGGGAGTAGGACACACCGTCCACCAGCGCGTGGATCGAGCACTCGGGTCCGGTCAGGAATTCCTCGATCACCACCGTGTCGCCGGCCGATCCGAAGATCTTCTCGATCATCGCCTCGCGGACGGCCTTCTCAGCCTCTTCGCGCGTCTGCGCGATCACGACCCCCTTGCCGAGGGCAAGTCCATCGGCCTTCACGACGAGCGGGTAGCGGGAGACGGCGCAGTGGGCGAGGGCGGCCTGCGGATCCGTGAAGGTTGATGATCCGGCGGTCGGGATGCCGTGGCGAACCATGAAATCCTTCGCAAACGACTTGGATGCCTCTAGCCGTGCGGCCGAGGCGGTCGGACCGAAGACACGCAGTCCTAAGGCGCGGAACCGGTCCACGATACCGGCCGCGAGCGGATCATCGGGCCCGACGATCGTGAGATCGACCTTCTCGTTTTTAGCCAGCGCCACGAGGCCCTCGAGATCGGTGGCGGCCACCGCGTGGTTGATCGCAAGCTGGGCAGTGCCGGCGTTGCCCGGGGCGCAGAGGATCTGGGTGACACGAGGACTCTGCGACAGCTTCCAAACGAGCGCGTGCTCGCGGCCTCCGGATCCGATAACGAGGAGCTTCATCGAAAGCAGATCAGCTCACGAACTCCAGCTTGTCGAGCCGGGGGACGAGCCCTCGGTCGGCGGCGCGACCCAGGAACTCGCGGATCGCCGCACGTCCCTTCTCACCGTAATCGAGCGTATAGTCGTTCACGTACATCCCGATGAACTCATCGGCGAGCGGGACTTCCATACCGCGTGCGTGGGCCATGCTGTGGTCGACGGCGGCTTTCCGGTGCTCCAAACCATAACGGATGCTCTCCTTCATGATGATGTTGAGCTCCTTGCGCTGCTCGGCATTGAAATCCTTGCGGATCACGTTTCCACCGAGCGGCAGGGGAAGGCCGGTCTCTGCCTTGAACCACTCGCCCATGTCGGCGATCTTCTCAAAGCCCTCGTTGGCATAGGTGAGCTGTCCCTCATGGATGATGAGGCCGACATCGACTGATCCTGATCGGACAGCGTCAAAGATCTCATCGAAGGGCACCACCGTGTGGTTGAACTCGTTTCCTAGGAACAACTGGGCACTTAGGAAAGCACTCGTCATGAGACCGGGGACGGCGATCTTTTTCGATCGGAGCCAGGCCTTCTTCTCCTCCAGCGAGGCATCGGCAGCAGGGCCCGAGCCCTTCAGTGCCACGAACATCGGGCCGTAGCCGTCACCCATGCTAGCACCGCAAGGAAGCAGAGCATACTTGTCGAGCAGGTGCGAGTAGGCATGGATCGAAACAGCCGAGAGGTGGAGTTCACCCCGCATGGCGCGCTCATTGAGCGTCTGGATGTCCTGGAGGATGTGCTGAAATTTGTAGCCCATCAGGTCGATCTTCTCCGCGGCCATGGCGTAGAACATGAAGGCATCGTCGGGATCGGGCGAATGGCCGAGTAGAAGGGTCGATTCGGGAGCGTGGGACATGGGAAACGAGGGTAAAGGCTGAAGACCAAAGGCTGAAGATTAAAGAGCGGAGGCGAGCTTCCGCAGGACTTTGGGACCTTCGTAGATTAAGGAGGTATAGATCTGCAGGAGATCGGCTCCTGATTCGAAACGCTCCTTGGCGCTTTCTGTATCGCCGATCCCGCCGCAGGCAATGACCGGGAGATTCGTGTGCTGGCGGATGGTGCGCAGTGCCCCCAGAGAGCGGGCGCGCACCGGAACTCCGCTCAGTCCCCCGGTCTGGTCTTGACCTGCCGGTATTGAGGAATGATCGAGCGTCGTGTTCGTGGCGATGATCCCGGCGAGTTTCTCCTGCTCAGCAAGCCTGACAATGGCCACAAGATCCTCCTCCGCTAGATCAGGAGCCACCTTCACAAACAGGGGCCTCGTTGAGGAGCCCTCCCAGTCACGCAGAGTGCGGATGATTTTGCCCAATGCCTCGGTGGATTGGAGGTCGCGGAGGCCGGGGGTATTGGGGGAGCTGACATTGATGACCACATAATCACCTAGGCAATGGAACCTCTTGTAAGAGAGGAGGTAATCATTGTGGGCATCCTCGGAAGGAGTGACCTTGGACTTGCCGATATTGATACCGACCGGGATGCCCGGCCAGCGACCAGCAGCATGGAGTCCCTCGAGGCGCGCGGCCACGGCTTCGCATCCTTCGTTGTTGAATCCGAAGCGGTTGATCAGCGCCTGCTGCTGGGGATAGCGGAAGAGTCGGGGTTTCGGGTTGCCGGGCTGGGGAAGGGCCGTGACCGTCCCGATTTCGGCGAATCCAAACCCAAGCGCCTCCCAGGCCGGGAGAGCCAGAGCATTTTTGTCCATCCCTGCAGCGAGACCGACGGGGTTAGAGAAGCTGATGCCAGCAACCGTGCGCGGGCTGGAAGAAACAGGTGTTCCTGACGTCAGTCTGATCAGTCCCGGCCACTGCGATCCAGCCTCCAGCATCGCCAACACGGCGTCATGCGCCTCCTCGGGATCGAGGGCGAAGAAGATCGGGCGAAGCAGTCGCGTGTAAACGTCCATGGTTATTTTCCAATACAGAAGCTGGAGAAGATTTTGCCGAGGATTTCTTCCGTCCCGGCTTCCCCGACGATTTCGCCGACATCCCCGAGGGCCGAACGGAGTTCGACGGCCACGAGCTCCGGCGGTTCTCCCGATTCGAGCAGGGAGATCGCAGCACCGAGATGTCCCTTCGCCTTGAGAAGGCAGTCTCGGTGGCGAGTGTTGATGGCTGTGACATCGGGAGCAGCTTCGCCAAGCGCGGAGGATCGCCCCGTCGCCTTTGCAAGGATGGCCTGCACCAAGTTCTCGATCCCCTCGCCGCTTCGGCAGGAAATCTGAATTCCAGCCGGCAACGCATCGCGGTCAGCAACGAGATCGACCTTGTTCAGAACCAGCAGTTCATCGGCAAAAAGCGATGCCGGCGAAAGATGTTCCGCCGCATCGACCAGGTGGATCCTCAGGTCCGCGGCTTCAGCTGCCCGACGAGCCCTCTCGACACCTTCGCGCTCCACGGGATCCTCTGTCTCGCGCAGTCCCGCCGTGTCGATCACTCGGAAGGGATAACCTCCAAGGCTCGCGCGCTCCTCAATCGTGTCGCGAGTCGTTCCTGCCGTCTCGCTGACGATGGCACGCTCCATCCCGAGTAGCCGGTTGAGCAGGCTCGACTTGCCCGCATTAGGAGCGCCGCAGAGGGCGAGGGTGATTCCCTCGCGCAGGAGGCGTCCCTCGTTGGCAGTGGCTAGCAGGCCGTCAAGATGCCCGCGGATCGATTCCATTCTTTGACGCAGAACTTCGCCGCTTTCCGGATCAATTCCCTCCTCGGGAAAATCGATAAACGCCTCGAGGTGTGCCACGGTTTCGAGAAGCCGTGCGCGCAGGGCATGGATCTCCGAGCCGAGACGCCCTTCGAGTTGCCCGGAGGCAGCTTTCGCCGCGCGATCGGTCTGGGCGTTGATCAGATCCATGACCGCTTCGGCCTGGGTCAGATCAAGCTTCCCGTTATGGAAGGCACGTTCGGTAAACTCACCCGGCCGCGCCATCCTCGCACCGGCAGCCAGCACCGCCGCGAGCACCCGCGAGGCCACGACAGGTCCGCCATGACCGCTAATCCTGTCTCTTATACACATCT
>RFPR01000015.1:8072-21663 GCA_009928265.1 Pseudomonadota bacterium
ACCTCGTCGAGCGCGCCGCCAGAGACATCGACGATCTTTCCAAAGACAACCCTTCGCTCCTCGATGGCCAAGGGAGGTTTCGCCGCACGGAATACCTTATCGGCCACCGAAAGGGCTTTTTTACCGCTGATGCGGATCACCGCCAGCGCCCCCTCGCCGGGAGGCGTGGCGATTGCGGCGATGGTCTCCCCCTGCACGAATTCCCCTTTTTCAGGCCGGCAGCTTTCCGTCCTTAGCGAGTGCCTTCATCTCCTCGATACAACGGCGGTTCTGATCCATGGTGCCGACGGAGATGCGGATCCACTCGGGAAGGCCGTAGCTGGCCATCGCCCGCAGGATGATTCCCTTGCGGAGCATCGACTGGAAGAGAGCATTGCCGTCGCCGACATTCACGAGGACGAAGTTGGCGACACTCGGGACATACTCGAGTCCCATCGCCGCAAACTCGCGCTCCAGATACTCGCGGCCCTCATGCGTGAGTTCGCGGGTCTTCCTCATATGCTCCTCATCGAGGAGTCCCGCGAGAGCGCCTGCCTGCGCGATGCCGTTGGCGTTGAAGGGCTGCCGCGTCCGCTGGAGCACGGCGGCCAACTCCGGCGTGGTGACGCCGTAGCCTATGCGGAGGTTCGCCAGGCCCATGATCTTGGAGAAGGTCCGCATGACGACGACATTGCGACCTTCGCCGACATACTTCAGGACATCGGGTGCGACCCCCTCGTCAAGGAATTCGTAGTAGGCCTCGTCAAAGACCACCAAAACATGAGCGGGAACCCTCGCCATGAAGCGGTCGATCGCCTCCTGCCCGACGAGGGTACCTGTGGGATTATTAGGATTGGCAAGGAAGAGGACGCGGGTCTTGGAATTGATCGCCGCAAACATGGCTTCAAGATCGGCGGTGAAGCCGGGATCAGGGACCTCAACCGTATCGGCGCCAAAAAGCTGTGCCATGAGCTTGTAGACCGCGAAAGAGTGACGTGCCACGACGACCTCGTCACCGGGACGGAAAAAGGCATGTCCGATAAACTCGATGATCTCGTTGGAGCCATTGCCCAGAACGATATTCTCACGGGCAAAGCCAAACCCCAAACGCTCCGCGATCGCGCCTCGCAGTTCATAGCCGCCGCCATCGGGGTAGAAATGGGAACGCTCCAGCGTACGGCGCATCGCTTCGAGTGCCTTGGGCGAGGGACCAAGCGGGTTTTCGTTGGAAGCTAGCTTGATGATCTCCTCCTCGCGCAGACCGAGATCACGGGCCAGTTCCTCGACGGGTTTGCCCGGCTCGTAGACGGTCAGCTTCAGGACATGCTCATGGGCGCTTTTCCACATGTGGCGAGACTAGTGGGCCACGGGAAGCGAGGAAAGTGGGAAGGCACAGGTTCGGCCGATTTGATCTGGCGCTCGGGAACCGAAGAACGGAAGCTGACTCATCATGTCCACCATCCTCATCACGGGAGCCTCCACCGGATTCGGCCGATCCCTCGCCACGGAAGCGTTAGATCGCGGTCATCAGGTCGCATTGGCCGTCCGCACTCCGGAAAGTGTCGCCGATCTCGTGGCGGCCCATCCGGGAAAGGCCCATGCGATTCGATTTGATCTGACCAAACCCGCCGATGCGGAACGTGCCGTCCGCGAGACAATCGAGCAGTTCGGCTCACTCGATGTCTTGATCAATAATGCCGGATACGGGCTGCTTGCCGCGCTTGAGGAAACAACGGACGACCAGCTGTCCCGCAACCTAGAGACCAACTTCACCGGTCCCTTCCGCTTGATCCGTGCGGCGCTCCCCGTGATGCGGGCTCAAAAATCAGGCCGCATCATCAGCCTCTCGGCCATTGCGGCCTACGCAAACCATCCCGGCTTCGCTGTGTATGCAGGAGCCAAGGCGGCGCTCGACGCAGCCTGTGATGCCGCTGCACAGGAGACCGCCGCCTTCGGCATCAAATTTACCCAGGTGATTCCGGGGCCCTTCCGGACCGACTTTATCGGCCGTTCACTCGACCATGCTGAGCGTCTGCCTGACTACGAGGCAACAGTCGGGAAATTCGGTGCTTATCTGGCCAAGGTCAACGGGAAGCAACCGGGCGATCCCGTGGCGGCATCACGCCTGATCCTAGACCTTCTTAATGAGGAAAAGCCTCCCTTCAGGCTGGTGATCGGCCATTACGCCACCACCATGCTCGCCAAGAAGATCGCGGCCAACGCCTCTGAACTGGAAGCCTGGAAGGAGCGGGGACTTGCAACTGATTTCCCTGCAGGCAGCTAAACAGGAAAGGTGGTGCGCGATACAGGGTTCGAACCTGTGACTTCTTGCGTGTGAAGCAAGCGCTCTACCGCTGAGCTAATCGCGCATGTTGTTTATTAAAAAGCACTTGCAGAAGTACCAGCGAGGGCGGAACGCCTGCTTTGTGAGAAAAATTGTACCCTTGCCTTTCTGATTCGCAAGCAGATTGGAGGTATTCAAAAAACGCTTGAACCCACCAAGGATTTCTTAGCTTCGCTCGTTCTACCCCGGTCTTTGACACTGGACGGTTTAGAAGAATCAGGTGCGGAGGTTAAAATATTTTTGATTTTTTAATCTTTAGGTGTGTAATCACAAATGTCGGTAATTCAACAACCCACTCCCCAATAACATGAAGTTACGTTCCCATCTCCCCAAACTATCGTTGATAGCATTTGCGGCCCTCCTCATCCCTGCGAAAGCCCAGGCTTCCGCAGGAGTTGTCCTTGAGCCAAATGATTTTGTCGGAATTTCTTTCTGGCTGATCTCCATGGCGCTTGTCGCCTCCACCGCGTTTTTCTTCCTCGAAACCCAACGGGTTTCTGGAAAGTGGAAGACCTCCCTCACCGTCTCCGGACTCGTGACCTTAGTTGCCGCCGTTCACTACTTCTACATGCGTGAGGTTTGGGTAACCACCCACGACACCCCGACCGTCTACCGCTACATCGACTGGCTCATCACTGTGCCACTCCTCATGGTGGAGTTCTTCCTGATCCTCTCGGCAATCACAAAGGTTCCCACGAGCGTTTTCTGGCGCTTGCTGATTGGAACCCTTGTCATGCTTGTCGGCGGATATGTGGGCGAGGCCGGTTATGTTGCTGCACTTCCAGCATTCATTGTTGGAATGCTAGGTTGGGCCTTCATCCTTTTTGAGATTTTCTTCGGTGAAGCCAGCCGTATCAACGCTCACCAGTCACCTCCTGCAGTCAAGACGGCATTCAACCTCATGCGTCTGATTGTCACCTTCGGATGGGCGATCTATCCCATTGGTTACTACGTCGGTTACCTCACCGGAATGAGTCACGACGATAGCATGAAAGGCCTCAATATTGTTTATAACTTGGCCGACGTGCTCAACAAAATTGCCTTTGGTGTCATCATTTGGGCTGCTGCTGTCAACGAGACAGACGCCCACGCCAAGTAAGGTTTAGGGGTTTCCCCGTGCGTCGGTCCATCCGGCGCACGGCTCCTTGATTAAAGAAGGATAGTTCTCGGGCTATATCCTCTGGGTCTATCTCCATGTCCACGATTCCGAAAATAAGAGTCGGAGCACGACTCTGTGGAGAGTCTCTCCTCGGTGTGGTGGAGGAGAGGATGACGGAAGCAGTCCATGCTTCGCTAGCTGGATTGGCGGGTTTGATCAAAGGTCGCTCGGACTCTACCCGCGCGGCGGCATATCATCTCTCCTCTGGTGGGCGGCGTATTCGTGCCAAACTTGCGCTCTCCGCAGGCACCGCCCTTGGGCTTCCTCCGGAGGATTCGGTGGCCATCGCCTCCTGTGTGGAGCTCATTCATAACGCTTCCCTTGTTCACGATGATCTGGAGGATCGCCAGCAATTCCGTCGTGGAGTCGAGACCGTTCACGC
The DNA here is from genome assembly GCA_009928265.1 of Pseudomonadota bacterium. GTDB lineage: Bacteria > Verrucomicrobiota > Verrucomicrobiia > Chthoniobacterales > UBA6821 > UBA6821. The sequence continues at coordinate 11,937 of RFPR01000015.1, forward strand.
AGCCTATGGCTTCCATGTCGCCCTATGTTCCGGGGATTTGCTCCTCTCGGCCGCCTATGCAGCTCTTGCGCGATTCAGTAATGTCCTTCTCCTTCCCGAGTTGATCTCCCTTGTGCACGCGCGAGTTGCGGTCGTGATAGGAGGTCAGTGCGCACGACTGGTTCCAATCGGTGATGAAGAGCGCGACATGGCCGCATACGATGCCATCGCTTCCGCGAAGTCGGGTGCACTTTTGAGTCTTCCGCTGGAACTTGCCCTCAAGGGTTCCTCCAAAGGGATGTGGTCGGAGGATGCGCGCCGCGCCGCGGAGCACTTCGCCATCGGATATCAGATCGCCGATGACATGGAGGATCTGGAGCAAGATCGCGAGAATCTTTCCGTTAATGCACTGCTGGTAATCCAAGCGGCAAGCCGATGCCAGATCAACGAGGCAGCGAAGAAAGCGCGCAGTCACGCGCTCAAGCATCTGTCCAAGTCAGCCTCTCTTGCTGGATCACTTCCCAACGGTTCCGGAGCGTTGCTTCGTGAGCTTGCCCAGGAACTCTCTCGTCGCCTCGAAGGGATGCACTGATTATCATCCGCCGATGCACGCGCTCGTTATCGGAGCCGGTTATGGAGGCATGGCGGCGGCACTCAGACTCCGGGCAAAGGGATATCAGGTCACGCTCATTGATCGATGCTCCGGGCTCGGGGGTCGTGCGCAGATTTATGACAGGGAGGGTTTTCGTCACGATGCCGGTCCCACGGTCATCACGGCGCCGTTTCTTTTTGAAGAGCTTTTTGAGCTTTTTGGAGAAAACTTCCATGACCATGTAAAACTTGTGCCACTGAAACCGTGGTATCGTTTCAGATACTCCGACGGCACCACCTTTGATTACGGCGGGACGCTCGAGGAGACGCTTGAAGAAATTGGGCGCATCGAACCCAAGGACCGTGAGGGGTATTTGAACCTCGTGGAGCATTCCAAGCGAATTTACAAAGTCGGTTTTGAAGAGCTTTCCTCGGTCTCTTTTCACCGCGTCTCAACCATGGTGCAGCAGATTCCCAAACTTCTGCGCCTGCGTAACTATGAAACGGTCTGGCAAATGGTCTGCCGTTATCTCACCAGTCCCAAGCTGCGGCAGGCCTTCTCAATACAACCCCTCCTTGTTGGAGGAAATCCCTTCGACACAACGAGCATATATTCCCTGATCCATTATCTGGAGAGGGCACACGGCGTTCATTTTGCGATGGGTGGCACTGCGGCGATTACCTCTGCACTCGGAAGCCTCATGGAGAGGCATCAGATCTCGACCAGGTTGAATACAACGATCGAGCGGATCATCGTGGAGGATAGGAAGGCGACAGGGGCGCTCTTGGAGGGCGGGGAGATGGTCAAGGCCGACCTCGTCGTCACCAACACCGACCCGGCTCACCTGTACGGCAATCTGATCAGTTCCAAGAAACAGGCGCTCTCCTCGCGACTCAAGCTTGCTGCGACAAAATACTCCATGGGACTCTTTGTTCTCTATTTCGGAACGACGCGCATCTACCCGGAGGTCGCCCACCACACGATCTGGCTTGGCCCAAGGTATCAGGAGTTGCTCAAGGATATCTTCGACCGAAAAATCCTGGCTGATGACTTTTCACTTTACCTACATCGTCCGACAGCCACGGATCCAAGCTTCGCGCCTCCGGGATGCGACAGCTTTTATGTCCTTTGCCCAGTGCCGAATCTGCAGTCCGGTATCGATTGGAGCATCCAGGGACCCAGACTTCGGGATCGGATCGTCAAGGCCTTGGAAGAAACGATTCTCCCGGAGCTTTCCTCCACGATCAGGGCGGATTTTTTCAAAACTCCGGAGGATTTTAGGAATGAGTACCTGAGTATCCATGGGGCAGGTTTTTCTATCGCCCCCATTTTCCGTCAGTCTGCATGGTTTCGCTTTCATAATAAAGGGGAGGGGATCAGGAATCTCTTCCTCACCGGAGCAGGCACACATCCCGGTGCTGGATTGCCGGGGGTTCTCTGTTCGGCTAAAGTTGTGGATTCCCTACTGCCACGTGCCGAAGCCTTCAACCCGGCATGAGTCGGGCATGAGCGCAGCCCTCTCTGCCAACGAGGTCCTCTCGAAGAAGGGGCGCAGCTTTTATTGGGCGCGACACTTTTTAGGTGCTCGGCATGCGGAGAGAGCAACAAGGCTTTATGCATTTTGTCGCTACCTAGACGATCTCGCCGATGAATCCTCCTCACCTAACGAGGCACGCTCAAAAATCGAAGCGGCACGGGAAGATATCCTGAGCGGCGAATCCGCTGATGCCTCGCTCAGCGACGGACTCTCACTGGCCCGAGAGTGTAGTATTTCGAAAGAGCCGATTCTTGAACTCATCAATGGAATCGCTTCGGATCTGAAGGAGGTTCGGATCGCTGATGCAGATGAACTCATCCGCTACTGCTACCGCGTGGCCGGCACTGTGGGTCTCATGATGTGCCGCGTTCTCGACGTCAGCTCGCCATCAGCCTACCCCCATGCCGTCGACCTTGGGATTGCCATGCAATTGACGAACATCTGTCGCGATGTCCTTGAGGATGCCACTATGGGGCGTCGATACCTTCCTGCGACCCTTATCGGAGACCTTTCTCCCCAAGAGTTGAGCAACCCCAGTTCTACCGTGCGCGCTAAGATTGCCTCAGGCGTCCTCGAGCTCTTAAAACTTTCCGAAGATTACTACCGAAGCGGCGAGGAGGGGCTCTCCTACCTGCCCTTGCGTGCACGCGGGGCTATCTTGATCGCTTCCAGGCTATACCATGGCATTGGGAGCGATCTTATTTCACGCAAAGGAGATTGCTGGTCCCAGCGCGCGATGGTCTCCTCCGCTCAAAAGGCGCTTATTACGGTGCAGGCTCTCACGAGCCTCGCACTGAAGGGATCCTTCTGGTCACCTGCCCGCCCTCACTGCTCTGAACTCCATGTCGCCCTTTCAGGTCTTGTGATCGCTCCATGAGCAATCAATCCGATCTCATTATCCTGGGGGGCGGTTGTGCCGGGTTGAGCCTCGGTATGCATCTTGCCAACTCTGGAGCGGCCAGCCCCCGGACCCTTATTCTCGAGTGCAGGCAGGAATATACCAATGACCGCACCTGGTGTTTTTGGGGCGGTTTTGGGTCCGATTCGGAAAAGCTCGCAACCCACCGGTGGGAGTCTTTTTCCATTACCACGGCTAGGGATCGCATCACCCGTGGCTGCAAAGAAAATCCCTACCTCATGGTCGCCTCCAAAGACTTCTACCAGAGCGCACAAGAGGTGATAGCCCAGTCTTCTCGGATCAACGTGAAGATGGATAGCATCGTCTCGGGTGAAATCTTCAAGAAGGGTGAGTGCTGGCATGTAGAGACTCCCACGGGAGTCTACACGGCCCCAAAAATCGTGGACACTCGTCCCACGGTTCCCCAATCAAATGATTTTCAACCCCTTCTTTGGCAATCGTTCCTTGGGGAGGAGATCACAACGGAGGAGGAGATCTTTGATCCGGGTTGTGCGGAGTTGATGGATTTTTCTGCAAGTTCCCACGACAGGATCCTCTTCCTCTACGTTCTTCCTTTCTCTAAGAAGAAAGCGCTTGTGGAGGCTACGGTTTTCGGACCGGACCCTTTGAAAGCAGAGGATTTGGAGGAGTCGTTTGGCACACTCGTCAAACAACGACTTCAAGGGCGCTCTTACACAAGCGGTAGGAGAGAGCATGGAATCCTCCCCATGGGGGCACCTCCGGAAAATCGGCAGAAAGATCCCAGCTGCGTTCGTGCGGGACTCATGGCCGGAGGGGCTAGGCCCAGCAGTGGGTATGCCTTCCAACGTATCTGGAAGTGGTCGCAAGAGTGCGCCATGGTATTGGCCACGGGCCATCCTCCAATATCCCATGCGCAAGATCCTTTCATAATCCGCACCATGGACGCTCTTTTTCTGCAAGTGCTTTACTCCCGTCCCGATCTGGCTCCCGAAATTTTCTTTTCACTCTTTTCCACGGTGGACCCGGTTCGTGTGGCCCGCTTCATGAGTGATCGTGCAAGTCTCGCAGATTGCCTCAGCATCATGGCATCCCTTCCTCCGGTCCCATTTCTGAGCGAATTGGCCAAGACCATGGGGTTGCCCTGCGACTTTAAAAAAGAAAAAGGGGGACGATGAAACCGATGGGGTCACTCCGTATCCAGGGATTTTTGTTTAGCCTCTGCGCGCTTGGTGCGGCTGCTTTTTTTGCATGTGTTGGGTTCCAGGAAGGGAATTTCACGGGACAATCGGGCCTCATCATCCTTGCAACTTTGATCCTTCTTCTGGGGGTTCCGCACGGTGCGTTCGACACCATCTTTGCTTACAAACTTTACGATCTTCGGAAGCCAACGGACTGGATGCTCTTCACCATGATCTATCTTCTTCTGGCGGCATTGGTTGTGGCGGTTTGGTGGTGGGCACCAATGGGTTTTTTGATTTTGTTTCTTTTAATCTCAGCAGCCCATTTCTCAGGGGATCCCGAGGAAGGAACCCCTCATGCGACTCGCATTCTCTACGGGGGAAGCGTGCTTTTATTGCCTGCACTCCTTCACTCGGAGGAGATGACGCGCCTTTTTGGGCTTCTTGTTGGTGATGCGCCAGCCCTCTCGCTCATGCCGTGGATCAAGCTGATTGCCTTGATCTGGCTACCATGCGTCGTGCTCGGAGTGATCCTGCTCGCGAGACGTAATTGGCAGGGAGCCATGGAGATAGCCTCCGTCGTTTTGCTGAGTATTGCGGCCCCTCCGCTCATCGCATTCACCCTCTTCTTTTGCGGCATGCACAGCGCACGCCATATCCTCAGGACAATCGGCTACTCGGGATCTCTTTCGAGAGGCCTGCTGACTCTTTCTGCTCTCCTGCCAATGATCGGTGTCGTTGTGGTTTCTGCGCTCGCCTGGTGGTTCCTTAAGGGAAAGTCCCTTGATGAACGCCTCATTCAGATTGTTTTTGTGGGACTGGCCGCACTGACCGTCCCTCACATGGCGCTCGTGGAGCGTGTCCGATTTTCTGGTTGGATGAAGAATTCTTTTTAACGGTTAGCTACAAGGAGATAACTCCCGGGAAGGAGATGGAAACTCATAAATGATTGACCTCGATCATATCAGAGAGATGATGGAGGGCCATGCGCGTTCCACGACATGTTGTCGAAGCTAGGCGTTCCCGCCTGACCGAGCTCCTTCTGGAGCGGGGCTATCTGCCTATCAGCGAGCTCTGCGAAGAGCTGGGGGTCTCCGAGGCGACGGCCCGACGCGATCTCTCCGCGCTGGAGAGCGAGGAGAGGATCACCCGTACCTACGGCGGTGCGCTCGGGGAGTTCAACGCGACCTTCACCTCTTTCCGAGAACGTCTGCGCCATGACACCGAGGCCAAGGGGGGCATCGCCCGTGCTGCGGCCTCCCTTGTGAAGCCCGGTATGAAAGTCTATCTCGACGCGGGTACCACAGCATTCGCGATCGCCCAGGAACTCCGACGTCATCTTCCCGAGCGACTCACGATTATCACGAACAATCTCGCCCTGCTCGAAACACTTGGCACCCTTCCCGGTGCCAAGACGATTGTGCTGGGTGGTCAGCTCCTCGAGCGACAGTCGGTCCTGCTCGGCAACGAGGCGGTGAAGGCCGCTACGGCGCAGGAGATCGACCTAGCTTTCCTCAGCGCCCAAGGAATGACGGATACGGGGCTCTGGAATTCCCAACGCGACATTATTCGCCTCCAGCACGCCGTGATGAAGCGGGCCGGTCGTTCCTGCTTCTGCCTCGACCGCTCCAAGTTAGGCAGGACGGCCCCCGAGCATCTCGGCGCTTGGACAAGGGTCGGCACGCTGATCAGCGATCTCTCCCTTCCCGAACTTCGTCAGGCTGGCATCACGCTCAAGCCCGGCACTCTCCTTCCCACCCACCCATAAATTCAGTCCCAGCAGTCCATAATCTTTAACCTAAAAACCTAAATCATGAGCACCCAAGACATCATCCTCATCGCCAACGGCGATCTCCGCACCTCCGCCAACCAGAAATGCGAGGAGGCCCAACAGGCTATGGAGGCCCTGCTGATTAAGGCCATCGAGAAGGAAGGCCGCAAGGTCCGCCGCGGTCACAGCTTCGACGCAAAGAAAGGCCACAGCTTCATCGACAGCCAGAAGTACGGGATGGAGGTCTTCCGTAACATTCCCAAGGATGCCCCGATCATCGTCGCGGAGGCTGTCTGGCAGTACAGCCACCATCTCCTGCAGGGTCTGCTCACCCACCAGGGCCCGATCCTGACCGTCGCCAACTGGAGCGGCACCTGGCCGGGGCTCGTCGGCATGCTCAATCTCAACGGCTCCCTCACCAAGGCGGGTGTAAAGTACAGTACCCTTTGGAGCGATGACTTCAGCGACGAGCCCTTCCTCAAGGGTCTCCGCTCCTGGCTCACCGCCGATAGCGTCACCCACGCCACGCCTCACGTGAAGGCCTACGAGAAGGCCGGCGTTCCCGCCGATGCGGAGAGGCTCGGCACCGAGTTTGCCAAAAAGTTCCGCGACCACAAGGAGATCATGGGTGTCTTTGACGAGGGCTGCATGGGCATGTACAACGCGATCATCCCCGACGAACTGATCCACAAGACCGGCGTCTTCAAGGAGCGCCTCAGCCAGTCGGCCCTCTACGCAAAGATGCTCACTGTGAAGGACGACGAGGCCCGCAAGGTCTACCAATGGCTCCTCGACCGTGGCATGACCTTCAAGTTCGGCCCCAGTGAGGAGGAGGACCTCACCGAGAACCAGGTCCTCCAGCAGTGCAAGATGTACATCGCCGCCATCCGCATCGCCGCCGAGTTCGGTTGCGCCACGATCGGCATCCAGTACCAGCAGGGCCTCAAGGATCTGGCCCCCGCCTCCGACCTCGTCGAGGGACTTCTCAACAACGTCGAGCGTCCCCCTGTTCATGACGAGGAGACCGGTGCAGAGCTCTTCGCCGGCGAGGCGCTCCCTCACTTTAACGAGGTTGACGAGTGCTCAGGCCTCGACGGACTCATCACCTACAAGCTCTGGCGTCAGCTCGGCTTCGCTCCCGAGAACACGCTCCACGATCTGCGTTGGGGCCGCCACTACACCGGACCCGGCGGCAAGAATCTCTCCGAGACCCTCGACGCCTACGTCTGGGTATTTTTGATCAGCGGCGCTGCGCCCCCGGCCCACTTCATCGGCAGCTTCAAGGGGACCTCGAGCGAGCGCCAGCCCTCGATGTACTTCCGTCTCGGAGGTGGCACCGTCAAGGGTGTCAGCAAGCCGGGCTGGATCGTCTGGAGCCGTATCTTCATCGACGGCGGCGAGCTTTGCTACGACACCGGACTCGGCGAGATCGTCGAGCTGCCACAGGCCGAGACCGAGGACCGCTGGAAGCTCTCCACGCCCCAGTGGCCGATCATGCACACCATCCTGCCCGGCATCAGCCGCGACGAGATGATGGCCCGCCACAAGGCCAACCACATCCAGGTCGTCTACGCCCCCGACAAGGAAGGCGCGAAGAAGGGTCTCTATGCTAAGGCCGCCGCAATGCGTGAGCTCGGCATGAAGGTCGCCATCTGCGGGGAGATCTAAGATGGCTTCCGAACTCACCCAGAAGCTCATTGGGCTCTGCCACGACCTCGGCCGTGAGGAGCGCGGCATGGCGATCCTCGGCGAGGGGAATGCCTCCACCCGCGTCGACGAGGAGACCTTCCTCGTCAAGGCGAGCGGACACTGCCTCGGCACGCTCGGCGAGCCGGGCCTGACCCTCTGCCGCTTTGCGACCCTGCTTCCTCTCCTGGAGGGAACCTGGGCAGATGAGGATGTGGAGCGCCTGCTTCTGGAAAGCCGCGTCGACCAGAACGCCGCGAAGCCTTCCGTCGAGGGACTCTTCCACGCCTACCTGCTCTCGCTGCCAGGTATTTCCTTCGTCGGACACGTCCACGCGATCGCGGTGAACCAGATCCTCTGCTCGCCCCGCGCGGAGGATTACGCCACCAAGCGTACGTTCCCGGACGAGATCGTCTGCTGCGGCACCGAGTCGGTGTTCGTTCCCTACACCGACCCCGGCGTCCACCTCGCCCGCGCCATCGCCGCAGGCGTGAAGGAGTACATGGAGCGTCACAGAGAGGCGCCGCGTATCATCCTGCTCCAGAACCACGGTATCATCGGTCTCGGCGGCAGCCCCGCCGGCGTCATGGCCTCGCTCATGATGGCGGAGAAAGCGGCAAAGATCTTTGTAGGCGCTGCGGCGCTTGGCGGACCCGTCTTCCTCACGCCGGAGAATGTCGCCCGCATCTCGGGCCGCTCCGACGAACACTACCGTCGCAAGGTTCTCAAGCTCTGAACGAGATCGTCAGCCCACAGCCTTTTCTCCATGTCCGCCCACACCCATTACCTCGCCATTGATCTCGGAGCCGAGAGCGGCCGCGTCATGCTCGGCACGCTCTGGGAGGGACGGCTCACACTGGAAGAGATTCATCGCTTCTCCAACGGGGCAGTGGTGATCAAGGGGTCGCGGCGCTGGGACCTCCTCCATCTCTACGCGGAGATCGTTGAGGGACTCAGGAAGGCCGGGGCGCGCGATCTGCCGATCTGCTCGCTGAGCTCCGACTCCTGGGGTGTCGACTACGCGCTGATGAAGGGCACAGAGCCCTTTCTGACCACGCCTTACCAGTACCGCGACGAACGAACGGAAGGATCCTATGAGCGTCTCGGCGATGTCACCCGCGAGGAGATCTACGCGGCGACCGGCATCCAGTTCATGACGATCAATACGCTCTGTCAGCTCCACACGGATCTGTTGCAGCGTCCGGAGATCCTCAAGTTCGCCGACCGTTTCCTACTGATCGGCGATACGGTGAACCACCTCCTCGGTGGCGACCCCGTTGCCGAGGCCTCGCTGGCCAGCACGACCCAGCTCTTCGATCCCGCACAGATGGACTGGGCCCGCCCCCTCCTCGCTCGGCTGGGTCTGCCCGAATCAATCTTCCCGAAGGTCGTCCCCTCCGGAACGATCATCGGCACTCTCACCCCGGAACTGCAGTCCGAGACGCGCCTTGGTCCGATAAAGGTGGTCGCTACCTGTTCCCACGACACGGGAGCCGCGGTTGCCGCCGTCCCCGCGACCGACGAACCCGGCTGGGCCTACCTCAGCTCCGGCACTTGGTCGTTGCTCGGCGTGGAATCCCCGACCCCCGTGCTTACGGAGGAAGCGAGGAATCTGAATTTCACGAACGAAGTCGGCTATGGCGGAACGGTCCGCCTGCTCAAGAACATCGCCGGTCTCTGGATCCTGCAGGAGTGCATGCGCTTCTGGCGCGACACACCTACACCGATCTGGTGAACCTGGCCCTTGAGGCCACGCCCCTTGTCTCGCTCATCAATCCGGGCGACGGCCGCTTCCTCCGCTCCGGCGGGACCACGGCCTCCGGCGGAATGCCTGCCCGTATTGCCGAGTATTGTCGCGAGACCTCCCAGCCCGTTCCCGAGAGTGTGGGTGCTCTGGCCCGTTGCATCCTCGAGAGTCTCTCGCTGCTTTACCGAAAGAGCCTCGGCGAACTGGAGCAACTCACGGGCCACAAGATCAACCGACTCCACATCGTCGGCGGCGGCACCCGCAACGATCTGCTCAACCAGTGTGCCGCGAGCGCCACGGGCCGGAAGGTCATCACCGGACCGGTCGAGGCCACGGCCGCCGGGAATATTCTCATTC